>JAITBC010000218.1 GCA_031283785.1 Tannerella sp.
TTTCACAAAACCGGGAAGCACGTTATATGCCGGGAATTTCTTATCAACATCCTTTACTCCGAGCGTTTGCACATCTTCCGGATAAAACGTCAACGCGCCGCCGCCGGCGGTCATTAAGGGCGCATCATCGTCGAAGGCTACTGCCGCCACATCTATATCATAACATGACAGCTTTTTCACGATCCTGTCGGCAACATCGGCCGATGCGCCATAGAGGACAAGCGGAAGCCCCGATGTTTTAAGAGACGTTATTGTCTCCACATCTTTTACCTCTTCATCCGTCTCCAGCAATTCCTTAAAATCCATTATTATCTACCCTCCCCGTCTGATTTATTATTTGTTTTCATACTAACGAAGCACAAAATTAGATGAAAAACATGAGATATCCAAACGCAGGAAAGCGATGAAACATGATATTTTTTACGGACGGAATGTTGTCGGTGATGAAATTTATAATAAATTTGCAGGACAGATGAAAAGATTATGATCTCATTAAAAAGAAAATACACGCCCCGTTTTATAGCGCCCGACATGTGCATGCCGGTCAATACTCCGGACGCGCCGTCCGATTCTTCGTATTATAAAAATTCTTCGTTATGAAACGCCGCATGCCTGTCCTTATCATACTGTTGTTATCTTCTCTGCTTTCATACGCGCAAGTGGACGCCTTTGCCGACGATGTCCGGGCACGATATCGCTGCTGCTTATATGCAACCGGCGCCGGCTTAATATTAACGGTATATATATGGAATAATCGACGCTCAGCCGGCAAACAGAAAGCCGACATGGAACGGAAAGAAAAAGAGTTTCAGGAACAGCAATCAAACAAAGAACAGGAAATTATAGCCCTGCAAAATGAAAAACTGGAGCAGGAACTACAGTTCAAAAGCCGGGAAATGGCCAACCTGATGATCGGTTTTGCCCGTAAAAATGAAATCCTGATGAACATAAAACAGGAATTACACAAAATAATTTCCGAGATAAACGATGATTCTTCAATCAAAATAAAACGAATGATCATTGCCCTGAATAAACGTATCGATTCGAATATCGCTCCGGACAGCGTCCTCAAACGTTTTGAGGAACAATTCACTGCCGTGCACAACAATTTCATTAAGAAAGTCAGGGAAAAACACCCCGACCTTTCTGCGAACGAACTTAAGATGTGCGCCTGTATAAAAATGGGATTATCATCAAAAGAAACAGCGCCACTGATGAACCTCTCGGTACGTGGTGTGGAAACAGTGCGCTACCGCCTCCGTAAAAAAATAAATCCGGAACGCTACGAAGGACTATCGACATACCTCAACTCCCTCGACCGGGAGGACACGCGCGCGGTTATTACGGAAGTATAACTATTATACATTATATATATCATGATATGAAGACGATTTTATTTATTTCTATCCTTTTGACTGCAACCTGTACTGAAAACAGTACGGCAGAAACGGTCAAAGCTCACCAAAGCGACAGCTTTGTGCCGGCAGGTTACGTGCCGGTTTGGAATGACGAATTTGACGGCGACAACGGCCGCTTGCCCGATGCGGATTCGTGGTACTACGAAACGGGAGATCACGGCTGGGGGAATCGTGAACGGCAGAATTACGTTGCCGGCGTTTCCGGTACGGATTCATGCGCTGTCGTGTCGGGCGGCACGCTGAAAATTATCGCCCGGAAGAAGGGTGATCAGGTGATTTCAGTACGCATGAACACAAAAAAAAGCTGGAAATACGGATATTTCGAAGCCCGGCTGAAGCTGCCACGCGGGAAAGGAACGTGGCCTGCGTTCTGGATGCTGCCGCGAGATTTCAAATCGTGGCCTTACGACGGAGAAATTGATATCATGGAAGAAGTAGGCTTCCGTCCGAACTGGGCGTCGTCCGCGATCCACTGTAAGGCGTACAATCACGCTGCCGGAACACAAAAAACAGGCGAACAGTATCTGGAAACGGCCGATTCCGATTTCCATACGTATGCTGTCGAATGGGACGAAAACCGTATACGGGGATATGTCGACGGGAAAATGCATTTCGAGTTCCCGAACGACAGGAAAGGCAGTAAAGACAGCTGGCCTTTTGACGTCCCCTTCTACCTGAAACTCAATCTGGCATGGGGCGGCAACTGGGGAGGCGCACAAGGCGTAGACGAAAACGCCCTCCCTGCCGTATACGAAATCGATTACGTAAGAGTTTATCAAAAAAAATAACTGCCATACGCATATGAAAATCTTTAAACATTCCGTTTTGTTATCCGTATTTATTTCCGGTACGCAGTTATTGACTGCACTTATGCTTTCTTCCTGCACACAGCGGGCAACGACCTCACCCGCCGCGCCGCCGCCGCCTCCTGAAGCTTTTATCCGCGTATCCGGCCCGGATCTTATCCGACCGGACGGCAGCAGGCTGTTCATCAAAGGTACAAATCTGGGCAACTGGCTGAATCCCGAAGGTTATATGTTCGGATTCCGCAGGACAAATTCGCCGGCACGCATCAACCGGATGTTTTGCGAACTGGCAGGGCCGGACTTTACGTCCGGATTCTGGAAACAGTTCAAAGACCATTACATAACACGCCGGGATATCGAATTTATTGCTTCCACAGGCGCCAATACGATCCGCCTGCCTTTCCATTACAAGCTGTTTACCGACGAAGATTATATGGGACTTAACGCAAATCAGGACGGTTTCGCACGAATCGACAGCGTCGTAAACTGGTGCCACAGTTATAACATCTACATCATCCTGGATATGCACGACGCGCCCGGAGGACAGACGGGCGATAATATCGACGACAGTTACGGCTATCCGTGGCTTTTCGAAAGCGAAACAAGCCGGCAACTGTTTTGTGATATCTGGAAGGAAATCGCCGGCTATTACAAAAATGAAACGCTTATCCTCGGATATGACCTGATGAACGAACCGATCGCCCCGTATTTTGAAAATATGGAAGAACTGAACGAACAGCTTGAACCGCTGTACAAACGCGCCGTGAAAGCAATCCGGGACGTGGATACGAACCATATCGTTCTGATTGGAGGCGCACAATGGAACGGCAATTTCAAACCGCTAACCGATGCAACGTACGATGATAAACTAATCTATACCTGCCATCGCTACGGAGGAGAACCGACGAAAGATGCCATCCGGAATTTTATCAGCTTCCGCGACAGCGTAAACCGACCGATGTATATGGGCGAAATCGGCCATAATACGGACGAATGGCAGGATACATTCTGCCGGACAATGGAGGAAAATAATATCGGATATACCTTCTGGCCGTATAAGAAAAAAGACGGTTCTTCGTTTGTCGGCATCATCACCCCGGAAAACTGGCAGACCATCATCGACTTTTCGGAAGCTCCGCGAAATACCTTTAAGGAAATACGCGCTTCGCGACCCCCCGACCAGGAACTGTCACGCAAAGCAATGAATGACTTCATCGAAGCATGCAAATTCAAAAACTGCGTGCCGCAGGATGGCTACATCCGTTCACTGAGATTAACCGGGAAATAATGCAACGGAAATTACGGCAATCTCTCCCTCTCCCTCTCAACAAACACGTGATTGCGGAACGCCTATTCCTGATAAAACCCGTCTTTATCCCTGCCAAAATTACCTTCGGGCGTCTCCACGATCACGTAATACAGCGGACGCACAATCTGCTGTTGCGACAGAAAAACCATCGCATCCGCCTTTGACGGAGCACTGTATATGACCCATATGGAATTTGCCTCTCTATCTTCACGCACAAAAGTCGCTTTTCTCGCATTACCGGCATCCGGGCGGCTACGGGCGGCGGCGGCTGCCGTCGTCGCGGAGGTTGTCGCGGTGGCGGCTGTCGCGGCGGCTGTGGCTGCGGCGGTCGTCTTCGCGGCGGTTGTTGCGGCGGCGGTT
>JAITBC010000301.1 GCA_031283785.1 Tannerella sp.
GCTTATCAAAGTTGCCAATAACGAGGAGGTAAACGATTCCCAACATTAAACAAGTGCGTAATATCTCAATGTACGCATACACGTTCATTTTCTCGCGGGCGATGATTATTGCATTATACGGGACTTGCGTTACGGTAATCATCGCGCTTGCAAGTGACAGTTGATAGACCCAACGGGCAGCCGTCATCCGGCTCTCGGGGATGACCATTTTGTTTTCCAAGTACCATAACCCTATTGTTTCTCCTATTACAAGAGTAATAAAAGCAATAATCACATGGATAGTTAAGGCAGCGGAGAATGTTTTTTTCAGTTTTTCAAAATTCTGTTTTCCCAGTTCGACGGTCAGGAATCTTGACGTTGCTCCAGCCATCGAGCTGTTCAGGAAAAAGAAAATGCTGACCGCACTTGCGACAACAGTATTTAATCCAAAGTCGTCTTTTCCCAACGTAGCCAATATCACCCGTGACGTGTATAGACCGACTGCCATGGAAAATAACAGTCTCATGTACAGGATGATCGTGTTCTTCGCTATTCGTTTATTATTTTCGGCTACTGAAGGCATTTTTGCTAATTATCTCAAACTCTCGTCTGTATAGAAAATTAAGTCGGAAGGAATTATTCTATTTTCATTTCGTGTTCCGCACTGCATCAACAAATTCGCGGAAGACGGGTATTTTATTCTTTATCGTAGCGTAAACAATGGCGAGATCTATTTTTTCATAGCGATGCACAATGAAATTGCGAAACTTGATCATGTCTGTATAGGCAGAATTGACGGGTATGATTCCGAGCTTTTGCAATTTTTCCATTGCCTCTACCGAAGTAGCTGCTGGCGTTTGTTTTTCAATGGCCAGAATACGTTCTGCGGTGTCGATCACGGCTTCTATGGCAATTTGTAATTCTCGCTCAACAGCCCTTTGAAGCATCACATTTTCCTGCAACAGGGCAAATGATGCGATGTTCCAGTATTCTATCTCGGATATCATTTCTTCAATGACTCTCAGTTTGTTCTCAACAATCCCATTGTACTTCATAACCGCGATATTCTAATTGTTTTTTCATCCAATACATCTCCTCTTCGTGCTGCCGGCATACGTAAGTATAGTAATCAACGTATTCGTCGAAATATTCTTCTCTGACAAAAAGTAATTTGCCTCGCAAGACCTCGAAAGCTAAAATAAAATTGCGTGTTTTTTGTAATTCTACAATGTCGATGGGTATTTCTCTCCCGATTACTTTTTCCAACTGTTCTTCGATACGGAATCGAATAAACAAATCGGCGCCTTTGTAATAAACGGCAAGGTCTATATCGGATCGTTCTTTTACTGTTCCTTCTTGCGACGAGCCGAACAAGTATGCAAAAGCGACATCCGGAAAGTTTTCCCGAATCGCTTGCGCCAATTGTTCGATATCTATTCGTTTCATTGCCCGAAAGGATGAATTTATTGCTCCAAAGATAGTCAAAAAAACAGTAAAAACTACCGTAAAGGGTTGGAAGTTTTTATCCGGTAGGTGAGCTTGCTGTTGAACTCCACGCCGCGGAATACGTCGTGATCCACGGCAAGGATGGCGGCGTCGAACGGGCCGGCAGGCATGCTTGTTAGGATATCAAGACCATACTCGCGCTTTACATCCGCGGGATCGGCCCATGGATCGTGGATCGTAACATTTATATCGTACTCGCGCAACTTCCGTACAATGTCTATCACCTTCGTGTTGCGGACGTCGGGGCAGTTTTCCTTGAATGTGATCCCCAAGATCAACACGTAGGATCCCCTCACTTGTATCCCCTCCCGGATCATCTGCTTCACTACCTCGTCGGCGACGTATTGTCCCATGCCATCATTCACGCGGCGACCGGCGAGGATGATCTCGGGATGATAGCCGTACTCCTGCGCTTTTTGCGCCAGGTAGTAGGGATCGACCCCAATGCAGTGGCCGCCGACGAGTCCCGGTTTGAAGGGGAGGAAGTTCCATTTCGTGCCGGCGGCTTCCAGAACGGCGTTGACGTCGATGCCCATCCTGTCGAAAATTTTCTTCAACTCGTTGACGAAGGCAATATTGATGTCGCGCTGAGAGTTTTCGATCACCTTCGCCGCCTCGGCTATACGGATTGTCGGAGCAAGGTGCGTGCCTGCCTTGATGACGGAGGCGTAGAGAGCGTTCACACGGAGAGCGGCTTCGGGCGTAGAGCCGGAGGTGATCTTCTTTATCTTTTCTACCGTATGTTCTTTGTCGCCCGGATTGATGCGTTCGGGCGAATATCCGGCAAAGAAATCTTTATTAAAGATTAAACCGGAGGTCTTTTCTATAACGGGGATACAATCTTCTTCCGTGGCGCCGGGGTAAACTGTCGATTCGTAAATTACGACGTCGCCTTTCGAGAGAACCTTGCCGACGGTTTCGCTGGCTTTATACAAAGGAGTTAAATCGGGACGGTTGTTTTTATCCACCGGGGTCGGTACGGTAACGATATAAACTGTGCAATCCCGAATATCGTCCGGGAGAGAGGTGCAATATAATCCAATGTCGTCGTTCAACTCGCTTTTTAATACCGACCGGAGAGTTGTTTCGTCTATCTCTAATGTGCGATCCGTACCGGTTTTTAACTCGTTTACACGGGTTTTGTTTATATCAAACCCGACAACGGGGTATTTCGTTGCAAACAATCTTGCAAGAGGTAAGCCTACGTATCCAAGGCCAATCACGCCTATTTTAGTTTCCGTCATTATATTACTATTAATTATTTTAATTATTTTAGATTTTCCCAATACCATTTTACAGCTTCTTTCAGGCCGCTTCTCATCGTATATTCGGGCGAATAGCCCAGCAGTCTTTTCGCCTTATCGACAGCGGCTTGCGAGTGAGGAATATCGCCGACACGATGCGGGCCATGCGTGGGGTGGACGGCAGCAATGGCGGGGTCGTACTCGCTCAAAAATTCCTGCAGGTAGTCGCACAACTGGTTGAGCGTGGTGCGCTCGCCATAGGCGGTGTTATATACCTGATTGAGGGCGTCCGGATTCGTGGCGGATATCGCCAAGAGGTTCATTTGTATCACGTTGTCGATGCAGGTGAAGTCGCGGCTGTACTCGCCGTCGCCGTTGATGTTCGGGGCCTCGTGCCGGATGTATTGTTTCACAAACAGCGGAATCACAGCGGCATAGGCTCCGTTGGGATCTTGCCGGCGGCCAAAAACATTGAAATACCGCAAACCGATGTATTCCATGCCATACGTACGGGCAAAAACATCGGCATACAGTTCATTCACGTACTTCGTAACAGCATAGGGCGAGAGTGGCTTGCCGATAACGTCCTCCACCTTAGGAAGCGACGGCGAATCTCCATACGTAGAGGAACTTGCCGCAAAAATAAAGCGCTTTATCCCGACTTCTTGCGAGGCGAGCAGCATGTTCAAAAATCCGCCTACATTTACGTCGTTCGTCGTTAACGGGTCTTTTATCGAGCGAGGAACAGATCCCAGCGCCGCCTCGTGCAATACATACTCCGCACCTTCTACGGCTTTCCGGCAATCTTCCGGATTGCGTATGTCGCCCACTATCAGGCGGAACGTGTCCGGATAGCGAGAAAAGAGCGGAAGTATATTTTCCACGTGTCCTGTGGAGAAATTGTCGAGACATACCACTTTGTCGCCCGTCTCCAGCAAGGCCTCGCAAAGATTGGAACCGATAAAACCGGCCCCTCCCGTAATTAATATTTTTCGCATTTATTTTATATTCTATTAGAAATTATCTCTCCCCCAAACGGCCGCTACGGGGATACGAATGTTGCTGGTTTCGCCCAATACCGACAAATGATGCACATCGCTCCCCGCCACATCGTACATCCCAAGCGAGAGGAGTTTTTTGCTTTTTTTCTTTTGATTTTCCAATGGGTATTTCTTTTTCCTTTTCCCTGTTAAGGGATTCATAAACAGGAGCTGAATTCCCTGACGGACAATCCGGCACGTTTACACCCGGCATTTTCTATTGATATGTTTGGCCTATACGGGCAATGCACTTAACTATGCCGGGTGCAGTATAATATTGCTGTTACCCATGCCCATTACTATTTTTCGCCTTTCTGTTTATCTTTTGCGGTTACCGGATCAATAACATTTTCTTTCTTCCGTTCATTTTCGCAACGCCGACAAAATATCCTCCGAAGAAAAAACGATTCCTTTGTGCCGGTTTTCCGGTTTATGTTTTAAGAAAAGGACAGGAACAATGGTTTTTCCTTCCGCAAAAGGTAATAAACCGGCTTTTTCTTTCAAAGAAGTCCCAAGTTCTTCAAGATTAATTTCTTTATCGCTCCACTTACATTCTCCTGCTAACAGATAATGGCCGTCCTGCGAATCGGCTACAACATCTAATTCTATTTGCCGGTCTTTCGACGGACTTCCCCACCACCGCAAAGCCGGATTAAACGCAATTCCATTTATATTTAAACACGGGACAGCTTCTCTACACAATTTTTCCCAGTAAAATGACACATATCCCGCAAACTGTTCTCTGATACGCATCAAAACAGTGTCAATTTGCTCGATTTCAATAAAAGAACGATTGGGAACTACAAAACGGAAATAAAAATTCAAAAAAGGATCTGCTATTTTGTAAAGATTTTTTTTGGTACTTTTATAATTTTCACCATAAGGAGTTTCGCGCTCAATGTATCCAAGATTTAACAATTTATCCAAAGGATTTGCTAAATGAGTTGCCGGTTTTTCCATACGACTCGCAATTTCGGATAAACGATTACACCCTGAAGCAATGAATGAAAGGATGGTAAATGAATGTACCGTATCCCGCATATCATCCAAAAACAAACGAACAGGTTCATCATACAGCACGCCTTGCGATGTAAAAAGATGATATTTCAACGCTTTCTGTAAATCCGGTTCCGTCAACCGCAATTCCCAATAACGGGGAATGCCACCCCAAACACTGTATTCTTCAATCGTTTCTATAGCTGTACACGACAATACTTCCTGAAGATAAGGCGCTTTCATTGGGCCGATTTTCATAATCTCGTCTGCCCTGCCGAACAAAGGAGCCGTACTGTCTAAAATTAAACCATGCATCAATTGCTGAGAAGAACCGCAAATAATCAAATTAAACTTCAAACTTGCTTTGCCGTCAATCATCTTTTGAAGAACAGCAGGTAATTCCGGCGTGCTTTTCACCAGATAGGGAAATTCATCCAGACAAAGCGTAATTTTCCGGTTCAACCGCAAATTCAAATTTTCAAAAAGTATTTCCCAAGTTGGATATATTACCTTGTCAAATCCTTCTATAACAACGGCTATCACTTTGGCTAATAAATTGCGTTGTTGACTGGCTTCCGACTGGTCGGCCATAAAATAAATATCCACAGGCGTTAAAACTTGTTTAATGAGTCGGGATTTCCCACAACGCCTTCTCCCATAGAGAACAATAAACGACGCTTCTTGTTTTTCCAGCGCCTTTCTCAAGCGGGTTTGCTCAGATATTCTATTTACAAACGGAATCATATAAAAATATTATGTTCGACAAAAATAATGTTTTTCAAACATAATTCAAAATAAAATTGAATAAACAACTTGCTTTGTGTAACTTCTTCGACTTCGTGGTTCATTTCTTTTTCAACCACAAAGTCGCATAAGTCGCACAAAGTTTTCATTCATCAGCGCCATTTTCTTTGCCTTTTCTTTTCCTTGCTGCAGTATTCACCACATTTCGAGCATTATTGTAAAGAGTAAAAAATTCCGGAGATGAAGTTTTAATCAATCGGATAAGTTTGTCCCACTTGTCATAAATAATTATATTCTATTAGAAATTATCTCTCCCCAAACGGCCGCTGCGGGGATACGAATGTTGCTGGTTTCGCCCAATACCGACAAATGATGCACATCGCTCCCTGCCACATCGTACATCCCAAGCGAGAGGAGTTTTTTGCTTTTTTTCTTTATTTCTGTTCCATAACTCCCTGTTAATGAAAATAGATTGAGTTGAAACTTCACCCCCGTCCCTTTCAGTTTCCGGTACTTCGCCTCGTCCATATAAACATACCTTTCCGGATGGGCAAGTATGGGATGATAGCCTTTTGCCTTTATGCGCTTCAAGGTTTCATAAAGATTCATGGGCGGATGGAAGCAGGAGGTTTCAACTAATAAATGATTGCCATTTTATCCGATGGGCAATAAATCGTTTTTTTCAAGTCGTTCCTCAAATAAATAGTCTAACATATTTTCAGACGCCAAGTGAAGCCTAACCTTTCCCCGGCAGGCGATTTTCAATGCCTCGAACTGCTCCCGCAAAAAATCCGTCGTATTGGGGATGTCCTCCATAATATGCGGCGTGAGCCAAACTTCTTTTAT
>JAITBC010000309.1 GCA_031283785.1 Tannerella sp.
CCCTTTTTTCCAAAAAAGATTTGCAGATCAAAAAAAATACGTATCTTTGCAGCCGCTTAAATAATATGGTATTAATTTATTAAAGTAAAATTTTATGTATTTAGATTCAGCAAAGAAAGAAGAACTTTTCATTAAACACGGGAAAGCAAAATCGGCTAAAGACACCGGTTCGCCGGAGAGCCAGATCGCATTGTTCACATTCCGTATCAACCATCTTACGGAACATCTGAAAAAAAATCACAAGGATTATAACACGTCGCGCGCATTGAAAATGCTGGTCGGTAAACGTCGCCGTTTACTGGATTACCTGACACGCATAGATATTGACCGTTATCGTGCGATAATCAAAGAATTAGGTATTAGAAAGTAATTTTTACCCTCGCACAAATAAGGGATTATTTTTATCAGACATGAAAATGGCCGTTTCAATCAATGAATACGGCCATTTTTTTATATATGTTCCCCAGCGGGTTTTCATATATTTGACGATCCACCGTTTACATTGCAGCCCTGTTTTTTGTTCCCAAACAGGAAGCAAACGTGTGATTTCTTTTTCCAAGCATTGCCACAATACTTCATTTACATAATTTTCACGCTGTTGTGCCGTGCTTTCTTTGCGGACGGTTAAGATTGCTTTCTCGCCGTCAAGCATGAAACCGCCGGTTTCACGGCTGTATTCTACTTGCAAATAATATTGTTTACCCCAAATATAAATGGTTTCGCCCGATACAAATTCTCTCGCACTATGGCGTAACTGTTCGGCAAATTTCTTTTGTTGCATGCGTATCCAACTGATTTTTGAGACTGCAAAAAGCCGGATATTTTCATCGTCATTAAAATTTCTTTTGCACATTCACCAATTCGTATGCTATTCACAACCGCATCGTACAGCTCATTCATCGGCGAACTCATCATTTTCACCGAACTGCATATAAAATGCCCGTTTTGCAGCGCTATGGCGAACTTCATTCTTCTGCCACGACCTTGTTATTTCCTTAATTTTGACGCCAAAAAGAACAGGTATATGACGGCTATTCCCAGAATCATCAGGCCTCCGGTCTGCGTTTTCATCAGGTCCGTCGCTTTGCCCATCAGCAACGGGAAAACCGTACCTCCGATAAGTCCCATGATCATCAGGCCGGAGACTTCGTTTTTGCGGTCGGGCATACGAAACAGCGCCTGGGATACGATGACGGGGAAAATATTGGAATTACCCAGACCGATAAGAGCGATACCCGTATAAACGATTTCTTTATTATGGAAGAATATAAGCCCGGCAATAGCGATCGCCATCAGCAGCACGCTGACAAAAAAGAATTTCCGCCCCGACCAGCGCGTCAGGACGAAAGCACCGACGAGGCATCCCGTCAGACGAAACAAAAAGTATATACTCGACGCAAATCCGGCCTCTTCGCGCGACATGCCAAAATATTCCTTCATAATCTCAGGCGCCGTTGTGTTTATACCGACGTCTATCCCCACATGGCACATAATCCCGATAAAGGAAAGCAGGATAATCCCGTTTCCAAGCAGTTTTATACAGCAAAAAAAGCTGAGGCCCTTTCCCGGTTCTTTCCCCTCATCTATCTTTGTCGCTCCAAGCCAAAGGGCTGCAATGATTGAAATCGTCATAAAAACAGGGAATAACAGCTTCCAGTCGCCAAACGCGACGGACGTCCATGTAGCGACAACAGGTCCGAGGAACGATGCAATTGCTTTCACAAACTGCCCGAAAGTCATCGTACTCGCCAATTTATCATCGTTGATCAAATTCGATATCAGCGGGTTGATGGAAACCTGTATCAGGGTATTCCCGATGCCCAGCAGGCTGAACGAGATCATCATGACCGGAAAGTTATATCCAAACATGGGCGTTAACAGGGCCAAAGATGTCAGGATAAGGCTTAAGACGACCGTTTTCCGCCGCCCGATACGGTTTACAAGGAGGCCTGTCGGTACCGACAGTATAAAAAACCAGAAGAAAGTCATTGCCGGTAACATTTTTGCAACGGAATCCGAGAGATGAAAATCTTCTTTTACAAAATTCGTTATCGCTCCCACAAGATCCACAAAACCCATCACAAAAAAGGCCAGCATAACCGGAAGCAGCTTCAACAATATCTTCTTTTGCATCATTATTTCGATTTTTTAAATTAATAATTCATTTATCCCGTGACATAAGATTCGGCATACGGAAATCAACGGTTGTCGTACAACGATTCGTCATAAGGCGGCCATGCCCCCTGCCGTGTACATACAAAGGCCGCAATATCAACCGCTTTCCGGTGCGCTTCCTGCAAGGATTTGCCGGTCAGAATAGAATATACGAACGCGCCCGAAAAGGAATCGCCCGCTCCTACCGTATCGGCAACCTCCACTTTCGGCGTAGGAATAACAGATGTCTCCGTCCGTGAATAAACCGTACTTGAAACGCTTCCGGCCGTCAATATCATATAACGCAGATCGTATTTCCCCATCATCATACGGCATACCTCCCCGTCACTGCCTTCCAGACCGAACATCGTCCGCATCGCCGTCAATTCATCATCATTCAGCTTGAAGACATTTGCTTTTTGCAGGGATTCTTCAATCAGTTCCTTCGAATAATAATGCTGACGCAGATTGATGTCGAAGAAAAGAATAGCATTTACGGGAGCATATTCCAGTAATGCTTTTATCGTACTGCGCGAAACCGGCGAACGTTGCGCCAATGTGCCGAAACATACGGCGTCCGCACGTTTGACCAGGTCAATCGCCTGCTGCGTTAAGGGCAGATAATCCCATGCCACATCCTCCGTAATCGTATACGACGGCAAGCCTCCGTCAAGTTCCACCAACACGCTCCCGGTCGGATATGCGACTTTCCCGATACAGTTGCATATATTGTTTTGCTCCAGTTCCCGAATAATTTCCGTGCCGGAAACATCCGTCCCGACAGCGCTGACGGCACAGCCTTCCGCACCCATACGGGTTGTGTGATAAACAAAATTCGCCGGAGCGCCTCCCGCTTTTTTACGGTCGGGGAACACATCCCAAAGCAATTCGCCAATACCGACAACTAACAGTTTCTTATCCTCCATGTTATATAAAATTTATCATTTCCAGATGGAGTTCATGGAATATACTTTTAACTCCTTAATTTCTATATTATTACCCCAGAAATGAAATCCTTCCCGGTTATTGCCGTCCGCCGCCTGCCGCTCCATCGAATAAGAGTAGGCCCCGCCGTCGATAAACACTTCTACGGAGGTTTTATCGATAATAACATCAGCGGAAATCTCCATACCTGTCATATCCTCCGGCGAATAGAACACGCCGTTCACCTGATTGAAGTTCATATCATATTTCATCAGTTGCCGGCCATACAGATTCAATCCTGCATCCGTAGCATGTGACAATTTAATTGTAAACTGTAAACGGAGGCAATCCGCATTGCTGTACGGATGAAGCAATTCATCAGCTTCCTGCGCCCGTATGAAATCCTTTTGGAAAAGAACAGTCTGAAGCCGGTCTACTTCCTTTACCGGATAACTGAAAAGACGCACCCCGTCTTTCGTCGTCCGCAAAGTCAGCTCCGTCGGCAGGAGCATCAGGCTCTTAAACGGCATTCCGGGATGCGTAATGCGCCCCCAGCCGATCTGGATGCGTCGTCCGTCCGCCTTCGGAATGTTCGTAAAAGTCTGCGCCGCATAAACCGTGCCGGTCGTATAATAATACTTCCCCGATTCGGGAGTAAATTTCTTCCCGTCGAACGAACCGATCATATACGTTCCCGAAGCGCCGTACATCACCCATTTACGGTTATTTTTATCGCCGTCGACCGGCAATTCGAACAATTCGGGACACTCCCAAAAACCGGTGGTATGACTTTCGTATTTCCATTTTTTCAGGTCGGACGAGGTATAAACGGAATGTCCGTCCCGTTCGTTCAAGACCAGCACCCATTCTTTATCCGCTTCATACCAAAACACTTTCGGGTCGCGCGTATCTTTACTGTTCCATTTCTCTTTGGAATCTATTACCGGATTGCCTGCATATTTCGTCCAGTGTCTTCCTTTATCCAGGCTATAAGCGATGCATTGAATCTGTTTTTCGGGATTATCCGCCGTATAGACAGCTACCATAGCCGGGTTTTTCCCATCGTTAAATCCGGCCGTATTTTCATAGTCAATAACAGCCGACCCGGAAAACATCGTGCCGTGTTCGTCGGGATAAAGTGCTATCGGCAGTTCTTCCCAATGGATCAGATCCTTACTGACGGCATGTCCCCAATGCATATTTCCCCATTCGCGTTCATAAGGATTATGCTGGAAAAACAAATGATACTCTCCCTCGTAATAAATTAAGCCGTTAGGGTCGTTATGCCAGCCTCGTGCAGGCGTGAAATGCAGCTGCGGGCGGTTCTCCTCCTTATATAAATCTTCATGACCGGCTATCTCATCCGCCTGATATATATTTTGCAGTCCTTCGCCGTCGTACGATATCTTAAGCGTTTTACCTTTAAACGCGGAAACGTCGCAGAAAACCCAATAATCCGCCAAGCCGGACGCCAAACGTATACCAAATGTTCTTTCCGGCTTCCCGTCTGCGACAAATGTCATATTCGAACGGGAGACCTGATGCGAAACGGGAAGATTCAGATATTTCTTCGTAATCTTTATCGAAATATCCTTTGCATCAACCGGCGCCGCTATCATCAAAGCGGCGCAAACAAATAAAAATAGAGATTGTCTCATAATGTAATATTTACCATGTGTTTTTACACTTCTTATGAACTTACCGACAAACAAGACACAATAAGAAGCATTAAAATTGTATCTGTCTGTATATATTATCTACGTATCATCATTTTTCCCGTACCTTTATCCCGGCATCGTATTTATGTTACTATTCCCGCCACAAATATAGCATTATCCATTCAAGAAAACCGTGTTTTTTCCTTTGAAAAATAAACGTTCGTTGCCGGTTCAAAAATTCCTCATCTTAACACCTTCCACAATAACACTTCCGCATATCCTACATTCCTGACGTTCATGGAATTTCGGTTCACGATAAAAATACAATCGCAGAAAGCCGTGACAAGCTCCTTTATTGATTTAAGATCGTCAGGACTGCGTGCCGTATCAGTTACAAAAAGAAGATTCATAATCTCCATACCAATAAACAGTGGTGGCGTAATCAACATAACCGCTGTCCCAACCCAACATTTCTATATCAAACTTGAATCTTTTACGAAAGGGGATCCCATCCAGATTTCTTGTCCGGAAGAAAGTATTACGACCATGGGAACTTTCCATATCTGCGCGGGGAGCTCCACCAAACGGCGTATGAAAAGGCACCACCGGCGCCCATGAACTGTTATAATAATCTTCCGTACCGGTTCCAAAATGCGACGGGAAAGTATCATCGTCTACCCAAATCTTTTCATCACCCTCGCCATACCACCGTGGCGCATGATTATATAAAGACAACACATCTCCCTTATACAAACCCCGTCCTTTTATTTCAGCAAAATTCCATTCTATACATTTATCCGCCTCTTCCGGCTTATTATGTATATATATGCCTTTTCCCACCTTCCGGGAAGCATGGAAATAAAGAGAACGTCCATGCCATTTTAAAGGAGATACATTAATTTGCATATTCGCCATTACCGTCAAGGACGAATTGTTCAACAGTTTTATTTCAGCCGTCTTTTTATAGGGCATCAACCAGCGGCTTACGACATTTCCCTTACCGTCCGAAGATAAATACCAGCTCTCAACACGCGGCGCCCCCGTACCTCCGCCGGAATAATCACTTAACGGAACACGGACAGTCCGTTTACCGTCAAATTCCGCAATAAAAATAATCTCCTGCATTAACTGTTCATATTGATCCGGATTTGCAACATCAACATCAAATTTAATTTCATATACCGCATATTCTCCTTCAGGAAGAACGAGGGTAAGTGAATCGGATGCTTCAAGGCGCTTTGTTGATTCATATATTTCACCCGATTTACCGACCTCCGGATTCAGGAGAAGATGATTAACTTCCGCTATCTTCTTTGCCGCTCTTTCCGCCACGTTGAGAGAGAACGTTTCGATGGCGGTATTTCCGTGATATTTGCGATAATTTATTTGATAGTATTTGGGTGTCGGCGCAATTCCCGGCAGGTCTTCAAAAGTAATCCTGCAAGCTTTTGCATAAGGTATGGGAAGAAACGAAGAGTTTCCACCTTTTCCTTCAGGAGTATAGCTGGTATGAGGTTGAATCAGACCGCGTCCCACTCCGGATATCTTCAACTGCATCAGGTCGTAAGCGGGAATAATCAATTCGGGGGTTTTTGATCCATCCAGATAAAAACGCCAAGTACCGCGTTTATCAAGGGTTGTTATCCATATCCGGGTAATAACTCCCGGTCCTGTTTCATCAAACATAACCTTCTCTATTCTTCCATCCGTTGTATCTACGGCTATTATTCCAAATCCGTCATTATTTGCAAACCATCCCGGCAAATCGGGAGAAACGGAGTTGCGATCATAACTGCTTTCCTGAAGGCATGTATAATAAGGATCGGGAAAACATGCCTGTTCCTCGACAGAAACCATTTCATCAAGTAAAGTTTCTAATGTAACGACCTTTTCCGAAGATCTGTCTTTACAGTTTATTAATCCGAACAACAGTCCGGAACAAATAATAAATAAAAAAACAAGATCAGACTTCATCCCCCTACCAGCCATAATTTTGAGAATACAATTTTTTGCTGAAATTAATTTGCTGTTTTGGTATCGGGAAATACTCGTCGCGATTCTTCGTAAACCGGGCGTCGACCAGATATGTGTGGCGCGTTTTTTCGACGTCGAAATAGCTGTTCACCTGTTCGGCTGCGATGCCCCAACGTACCAGATCAAAGAATCGGAATCCTTCCAGCGCAAATTCCAGACGTCGTTCCCATCGCAGAGCTTCACGAGCAAAAGCCTGTGTCCATGCGGGAGAGTTTTCGCCGGGTTTATAAATATCAATTTTAAAATTCCCTGTGAAATCGCCTTGAATATCGACTAATTTAGCCGTACTTTCAGCGGCACGTTCGCGTATGGCATTTATCAATGCAAGCGCTTCGTCCTGACGTCCCAACTCAATCAGGGCTTCGGCCTGCCAGAGCATCACATCGTCATAACGGATCACATCCCTGTTTTTCGAGCTTGACATAAAAGGATTCACCTTTTCAAAGCACGGGCAATCCGGCAAAACAACTTCTTTTAAAGACATATAAGGGCCATACACCTCCGGCTGCCGCGTCCAGTTTTCCTGAAAAATAAACTTCGGGTCATATTTGTATGGCAATCCCGGTATCGCTACCGAATGATTGAGGCGCGGGTCTATACTGTTCGACAACAGGTCGTCGGGAGTAGAAATGGATACTTCATTAAAATCCGAAAACACAGGCAACCCGTTCGCGTCGGTTTTAAACGCATTCACCAGATTCTGCGACGGCGAATGGAAGCCGCAACATCCGTACGCGCCGTTCATCGGATAATTGAGCATCGATCCCCAATCAAGCCGTCCGTGCAGTGTGGCGTCATTCCGGGAATGTTGAATCGCAAAAACAGATTCCGGGCCATTTTCCGTTTCACACAGGAAATTATCCGCAAAATCTCCGGCCAGCGAAAATTTCCCCGAATGAATAATCTCATCCGTTATTTCTACGACTTCATTCAGTTTTGAATTATTTATGCCTGTGACCTCATGTTTTTCGTTCTGTTCGTAAGCGGCATACAACAGTGTTTTTGCCAGATACGCTTTTGCCATCCATTTATTCGCACGGCCGTGTTCGCCGTTATCTTCCGGAAGGTGAGAGGCTGCGAAACGAAATTCTTCAATCAGTTTTTCCCACATTTCCGTACTTGAATAAACGGTGTTCGAAACCGTAATATAATCCTCCGCCGGTATCGTCTCGTCGATAAAAGGAATGTGTTTGAACATTATTTTCAATTCAAACAAATAATGAGCCCGCAGAAAACGCATTTCCGCAATTCTGACCGTTTTATTCGGAAATTCTTCGTCAGAGACCTGGTTTAACCGTCCCAAGGCATTATTGGCGCGACTGATTGCCATATATTCGCGATACCATTTACTGTCAAGATAACCGACGTCGTCACGCATATAAACGTATGATTCTATCAAATGGAGATCTCCCATATCGCCTGTTCCGGCGCCACCCTTATAAGCGTCGCCACTGCGCAAATCGCCATACGGCCACGGGGCGTTCGAGCCTGTCGAATAATTATCGTTACCAAGGCTTGAATATGCGGCAATCACCATTTTTTCAATATTTTCAGGCGTGTTCAGTTGATTATCACTCAACGAGCCTTTGGGATTTTCATCAAGAAAGGAATCGCATGCCGTTAATAAAATCAGCAAAATTCCACTGTATAATATATTTTTTGTTTTCATACCGGTTGTGTTTTTTTTAAAATGATAAATTAATGCCAAGCGTAAATGTATACGGGATCGGATAAGCTAAATTGGGCACTTCGGGATCAACGCCTGTGAATGCATTATCGCCCCGGGTCTTTTTTATTGTCAGAAAATTCTGCCCCATTAGATAAACTCTCGCATCATTAATAAGAGCTTTATTGAGAATATTTCCGGGCAGCGTATAACCGATTTCAACATTTGCCAGCTTCAGGTAAGAGCCGTTTTCGATAAAATAAGTCGAAAAACGGGCTTCGTTATTACGGTCATTCAGAGCCAGAGCGGGTATCGTCGAGGAGGAGTTTTGCGTCGTCCATGCCTCCAGAGTGCGTCGGCCGTAATTATGTCCGCCAAAGAAGCTGATAAAATCCGAATAACGTTTTACGCCATTGTCAATCATAGCTCCCACTACGCCGTTCCAGAACATGCCAAGATCGAAACTTTTCCATGTAAGTCCGATGTTCAGTCCATAGATAAAATCCGGGTCGGAGACGCCCAGCCATGTACGGTCTTCATCATCAATACGGTCATCGCCATTCACATTTTTATACCGTATGCGTCCAATTCCTTTTCCCGGCTGAGAGACGTGAGCATCGACCTCGCTCTGATTCCGGAAAATACCATCCGCTACGTATCCGAACATAGAGTTTAAAGGGCGTCCGAGTATCGTCCGGTCATTTCCGTTTCCGGCATAAGAATTAATGACGTCTTCCGGCAACTTGACCACTTTATTCACATACCTTGAAATATTACCGGTAAGAGATATGCCCAAGTCACCTGTCTTCTCATTATAACCAAGCATGAATTCAAACCCTTTATTCTCCAGCGTAGCCCCGTTCACCCAGCGGTTTCCGCCTTCGCCCAAAGTTGCTATATAGGGCGGACTGATGAGGATATCTTCCGTCTTTTTCATGAAGTAATCGAACGAGCCGGAGATTTTACGGTTCAGGAATCCGAAATCCAGACCGATATTGTTTTGCGTTGTCGTCTCCCATTTCAGGTTCGGGTTTACCTGTTGCGTACGTCGATAGCCCGACAACAGGCTTCCGCCGCCGGAGCCATAAATGTCATAAGCCGTACCATTATCGGGCGACCACGTAGGATCGCTTCCATACAGCGCTTCATACAATCCTAAAGACGCATAATCGCCTATTTCCTGATTCCCGGTCTGCCCTAATCCATATCGCAATTTCATGTCGTGAACAATCGGGAACGCCTCCTTAAAAAAATCTTCCTCGCTGATACGCCATCCTAAAGAAAAAGCGGGGAAAAAGCCGTACCTGTTATTCACGCCGAAGCGCGACGAACCGTCATAGCGCAAAGTCGCAGAGACCAAATAACGGTTGTCGTAACTGTAATTCGCCTTGCCAAAATAAGAAAGCAAAGCATACGACGTTGCCGAATTGCCATTGCGACGATTCTCCTCGCCGGCGTTCAAATACATGTAATCCGGGTCTTCGGAGGCAAAGACATCCCTTCCGGCAGAAACTTCCGTGGAGTAATATTTCAGCATTTCCTGCCCGGCAAGAAGGTCGAATCCGTGTTTCCCGATATTAAACGTGTAATTCAACGTATTACTGAGAATCCAGTTACCTCCGTAATTAGCATTGACATTTACGCGGTTAATGTTCTCCGACATAAATCCCGAAACGTATTTAAGCTGCATATCCCGTTTCCAGTAACCGGTATAATCGATTCCGAATTTAGAGCGGAAATGAAGGTTTTTAATAATCGTCAGATCCATGTTGACGTCTCCGAAGAGGCGGATATAATCCTCGTAATTCTGCCTGTTGTCATCTATCAAACGCACCGGATTCTGCCGGTCGCTCATGCCCGACACGGGGCCTCCCCATCCTGTGCCGTCAATCGTGTGTACGGGTATTACAGGCTGTATTTCATGCGTCTGGTTAAGGATGCCGGAACCGATCGCTTGCCTTCTCATCCTGGACAGCGAGATGTTTTCGCCGATAACGAGTCTGTCCCTGAGAACGGTATAATCCGAGTTCATACGTGCGGTAATCCTGTTAAAGCCCGATTTTTTGATCGTTCCCGTGTTATCGTAATAATCTAATGAAAACAGAGACCGGCCTTTTTCTCCCACGTTGGAAAGAGCGTCGTTATAATTTTGTGCCAATCCGGCCTGACCGACCTCCCCTACCCAGTCCGTATCGGCCGGTCTCATCGTTTGCCCGGCATCCAGGTATTCGGGGAGAATCACTTTGTCAAGTACGTATCCCGACGCGGCATCGCCGTGCCACTGAAAGCTGTAAACGCCGAAATTCGGATCCTGGCCGTCATTCAGTGCCGCCTGCCACTGGACGATACCACGTTCTTCCGTATTAAGCAGGTCGAGCGAACGACGATAGTCCTGCATACTGAACGAGGCGCGAAAATCTATTTTCGTCCCCATCTGCCGTCCTTTCCTGGTCGTGATAATAACCACCCCGTTGCCTGCACGGGAACCGTAAATGCTGGCAGATGAAGCATCTTTCAGTATCTGTATCGATTCAATATCCGTCGTTGCCAGTTCGTTCATTGAACGCTTACTCGGAACGCCGTCTATAATATACAGCGGATCGTTATTCCCAAGCGTTCCGATACCGCGTATACGTACCGTCGCCGCGCCGTCAGGCGATCCGCTGGTCGTAATAAAAACCCCGGGAACGCGGCCCTGTAACGATTTCATGGCATTCCCGGAATTTATATTTTCAATCTCGTCCATCTTCACAACAGAGACAGCGCCCGTAAGATCCGCCTTTTTCTGGGAAGTATAACCGGTCACCACCACATCCGAAAGCTCCGTTACGTTTTCTTTCAATACAATGTTCAGCGTAACGTCATCATTCACGGCAACCTCTTGCGTGACGAATCCGATATAGTTGATTCGAACGGTCGCGCCCGAGGCTATATTCAGATAAAAACGGCCGTCCAGACCCGTAACCGTACCGTTAGCCGTTCCTTTTTCCACGACCGAAGCGCCGATTACCGGCTCGTTGTCGATTTCCGAGACGACCGTACCCGACACCGATACTTTTTGAGCATACACAATTTGTGCGACGAATAAAAACAATATCCATACGCACCATTTACAAAGCATTAATATTTTCATCCTCATAAAAATTATTTGTTTAACATGATAAGCCGCAAATGTAGACAGATAAATGAAACACCGGCAATAACAAATAAACCGATAACTGTCACAAATGTCACATCGCAACATTTGTGACAGCTATATGACAAATGTTATATGAACGTTTGAAGTCCCACATAAACATTATACCGTTGCCGGGATACTGAAAACGTACGCCTCTGACGGCTGCCGAACGGAATTTCTGTTTTTTTTATCATTTTTCTTGCAGATCAGTTTTTTTTCCCATATTTTTGAGGCGGATATATATTAATTCCCTTATTTTCTATGATGATTATGCCGATAATGAGCGCTAATTTACAGAAAAATAAACGTATTTCAATCGCCTGTCCTCTCAGCAAAAAACATGCTGATATCTTAATAAATATTATGGGGGATGGGGGTAAATCTATCTTTTTAAGCCAATTAGAATGTTATTTTAGCCTGTATTCCAAAACAGGAAAGAAATACCGTAGCCTGCCTCAGCGCAGGCGGGGGCGTTTTGTGTATGCACAGTCCTGGCCGTTGCCCCGAACCGACCGCAGCCGGCCGACCCCAGGACGGCTGTGGAAGATAGCGCCATGCGCCACGCAGGGGACAAACGAAGTATGCAAACCGACAACAAAAAGTATGCGAACCGGCATTAAAATGAACGGCCGGCGACGGCAACAAAATGAACGGCCGGCGACAGCATTAAAATGAACGGACGGCGACAGCATTAAAAAACGGTTGGCGACGGCATTAAAATGAACGGACGGCGACAGCATTAAAATCCGCTGCCACGGACGTCCGGTTGTAGACTTCGGCCAGTGCACCGTCTGCTTCCGAAAGCGGAAGCATTAGACTCACATTTGAAACGGTTAGTTCACCCCGCACAAGATTTAGCTCACCCCACGCAGGGTTTAGCTCACCCCACGCAAGGTTTAGATCGCCTCTCGCAAGGTTTAGCTCACACCTCGCAGGGTTTAGCTCACCTCTCGCAAGGTTTAGCTCACCCCTCGCAAGGTTTAGCTCACCCCTCGTAAGGTTTAGCTCGCCTATCGCAATGTTTAGTTAAACTCTCGCAAAGGTTTAGATAATCTCTCGCAAGGTTTAGATAATCCAACGCAAGGTTTAGATAATCCAACGCAAGGTTTAGATAACCTCATGCAAAGTTTAGATAATCCCATGCAAAGTTTAGATAATCCCACGCAAGGGTTTAGCCTGCATCGCACAAGGTTTAGCCTGTTGACGGGAGCATTTACGTACGGAAATGAACGGCCGGTTTCGATAAACAATTAAGAATATGTCCCACAGAGGACGCAAAGTTTCGTCCTGTCATTGCGAAGGCGCAGCCTGAAGCAATCCTGTACACGGACACAACGCCTGTACCCGGACACAACTCCGGATGGATTACTCCGCCTCCGGATTCGCAAAGATGACGGGAAAACCCCCTCGAAAGGGCTGTTGAAAAGAACAAAAGTAACATTTTAAAATTATAAGACTATGACAACAAATAAAGATTGGATTCCAAAGAGCCACGAGGCACGTTACGACCAGTCGACCCTGACGATGACATATCTCCTGGTATCCGGAAATATGTCTCGTATGGGTCTGACGGGAATGCAGGGCTGGATCATTGGCACGTTTCAAACGGCGTACAATACCTTCAAGACGGCTTTTGACGCCTGGAAGGATCCGTCCGCACGGACGCCCGTCAAGACATCCGCGCTTCTGGAGGCGGAAGATGCCTTCATCACTGTGTACCGACAGTTGTACACGGGCGTGTTGAGAGAAAATCCGTTAGTGACGAACGCCGACCTGCTCGCGATGGGAATGCCCGAACGAAGCAGCGGCGAACGTCATCCGATACCCGCCCCCAAGGTTGCGCCCAAGCTGTCCGCGCGGACGCCTAATCCGGGCGTCGTGGAGATAGACTTCGGCTCGAAGCCGCAGGAGGCGCACGGACTGGAGATATGCTGGGCTGTGCTCGACCAGCCGCCGACAAACTGGTCGGAGCTTGTGCACAGCTCTTTCGACACCGCCTCGCCGTTAAACCTCACGTTCGAAGGCGACCAGCGTGGTCGGCGGATATATTTCGCCGGACGGTGGGAAAGCCCTCGCGGCGAAAAAGGCCCGTGGAACGAAATCCAGGATGCGGTCATCCCGTAATCCCGGACAGGAGGGTGAGAGGATGGTGTTAGCGCATGATTTCCCTGCGCCGAACCGGAGGGGTGGACGCGTCGAAACGCGCGTCCACCCCCCTTATCCCCGAAGGAAGCCGTCCGGAAAACCGGACACCAAAGCAGATTTCCTGCCAAAATAAATGATACCTTTCTTCTATAAATTTTGCCGGTTAAATCTTTTTTTGAGGTGCTATGAAAAATATCCAGCCCATTCGACAAAGAAAGAAATCTTAGCCTTTCAACCCGCAGTTTTTGTGTAAAGGCGGATTTTATGCTACTTTCCTCTGTAAAAAAACGTTTTTCATCCGCACACGCTTGGAAATCGCCGGATTTTCATGTAATTCCTCTGTAAAAAAACTTTTTTCATCTGCACACGCTTGGAAATCGCCGGATTTTCATGTAATTTTGCCGTATGAAATAAAAGAGTAAATATATGGCACATTATTTAGATCCTAAAAATGACCTTACGTTCAAGCGAATCTTCGGCGAACATGAAGAGTTGTGTGTGAGTTTGCTCAACAATATGCTGCCTCTGGAGAAAGACCGTCGA
>JAITBC010000433.1 GCA_031283785.1 Tannerella sp.
ATGGAGTTTTAGAATTTGCCTGACCGTTAATATTAAAAATCAGAGTTTTTGTCGCCTTAATGTTGATATCCAGACCGGCAACCGCGGCAGGGCGGTGAAACGCAGCATCCAGCCCGTCCAGCGTATATGAATAATAAGCGCCCGACAGCGTGGCTTCCACCGGTCCGGCTGATATTCTCAAATCGGCGCCGACTTCCATTTGCCGCACCTTATCATAAATCACGTCAAAATTGTTTCGCAGGGCAACAAGTTCATCGCCGGCAGACGAAGCCGGCAGTGTTTGTCCTGAATTGACAAAAAAGTAGAAATCATTTATTATTGAGTATTTTCCATGAATGTTGTAGGCAAATATGTTTTCGATATTACCTTTTATACCTGCCAGAACAGCATTGAAACAGTCGGTTGCTTTCATTGTCATATTCAAGCCCGGTGCAATAAACGGATTTTCGGAGGCTATCGACCTATAATCATTCATTTTAACTTCTCCGTTGACTCCGGCGTAAGGAACAAACTCGTCGGCAAGTTTGAAACGGACATCAACCACAGGATAAATTTTGCTTTTCGTGTTCTCCTCTCTTTTGTAACCGGTGTATTTGACGCCCAAATCAACGTCAATTT
This sequence comes from Tannerella sp., assembly GCA_031283785.1. The sequence goes on from JAITBC010000433.1 coordinate 619, forward strand.
TCTCCAACGATAAAGAATATGAAGGCGTTATATTGAAAATATACTTTGTATCCGAAATGTTTTTACCTGTACCGTATATTCCGTACAAATCAGTGAATACAGCGTTGCTTATCAGTAACGGATTTGCAAAATATCTGTTAAAGGCGGCATTACAGGCAAGATTACGCATATACATATTTACGTCGGCTTTCAGCGCAACGCTGTGTTTCTTTTCTCCAAACGCATATCCCAATCCGATATCGGCGCCGAATTTGTTTTCGTTCATCGAAAAAATACGTCCCTTATCAAATTTGCCTTTACCGTTATCTCCAAAGATATCAAACAGTAAATTAACATGATAACGCATCCTGCTGTCTTTTGTATCCTGTGAATTTACTCCGGCATTAACATAAATTGACGTGTATGCCTGCGAAATACTGTCTCTGGAAGGAACAACGGCGGCTCTTTTGGCTGTGGTAGTATTGTATCCGTAAAACAGTACATTATGTCCGTTGAATCCTCCGTCGATATAACACGAAACTTTTTCCCAGTTTTTCCGGAAAAAGACTCCTGCCTGATGATTCATTTCGTCAATCGGTATGTTTTCGCCGTTCGGATTGTTCAATTTTGCCCAGATTGAACGGTGATTGTAAAACAAACCGAAGGAAAGGTCTGCCGGATTCAGGTTGTGTATATACACATCGCCCAGAGCTTGTATGGGATAACCTGCTCCTGCTCTGACATACAGCCATTTCGGGTCTTTATACTCGTCCTCGCTGATTTTAGCCGCCGGCATCGGACGCAGTGTAACTCGCGATAATATGTTCTGCGGTGTTATGGAATACTGATATTTGCCTTTCAGGTTCAGCAAAGTATCGCTGAGGGAAGCAGGATACTCAATCTTATCGGAGTCCAGAATTATCGGATCATAAGCCTTGGTAACCTGCACTGTTTTATTCAAATCGTCCTGAGCCAAACTCAAAAACGGAAACATTGCAAATAAAACTGTAATCGTTCTGCCGCATAAAAAGCGGGAAATCTTATTGCTAAAGTGATATATTAGATTCATATCCTAATTTTTTAATCTTTATTGCCGAGTGCAAAAATACTTATTATTTTTTATTCTGCGAATTTATTCTGCTATTTTTTTGATTAACAGGCTGTAATTTTTACTCATTATGCGTCTGATGAATTTTTTTTTGCAAAAATTTGTTCGTTGTGATACAGAATAAGAAGAAAGTAGTATCTTTGCACTCGGTTTTAAACCGTAATGCTTGATTTAATTATTTGGAATAGAAGAAAATGGGTGTATTAACGATAAAATCTGAACAGGAATGTATGTACGATTGCATTTCACTGGGCGAAGTGATGCTGCGTTTTGATCCGGGAAACGGACGCATACGTTCCGCACGTCAGTTTCAGGTGTGGGAAGGAGGCGGCGAATACAACGTTTCTCGCGGACTGACAAAGTGTTTTGGATTGAAAACTGCGGTTGTAACCTCATTCGCCAAAAATGATACGGGCTATCTTGTCGAAGATTTTATCATGCAGGGCGGCGTCGATACCCGCTTTATCAAATGGGTTGATTTCGACGGTGTAGGTCGTACGGTTCGCAACGGACTTAATTTCACCGAACGCGGTTTCGGGATTCGTGGCGCAAAGGGCGTGTCCGACAGAGGAAATACGGCGGCATCACAACTGAAAAAAGGTGATGTTGACTGGGAATATATTTTCGGAAAGTGTGGCGTGAGATGGTTTCATACCGGAGGTATTTTTGCCGCTTTATCAGAAACTACTCCCGAAGTGGTAATCGAAGCTACCCAAATTGCTAAAAAATACGGCGTTATAGTGTCTTACGACCTTAACTATCGTCCATCATTATGGAAATCCATAGGAGGCAAAGACAAAGCTCGGGAAGTGAACAGGGAAATAGCCAGATATGTCGATGTAATGATTGGAAACGAGGAGGATTTTACTGCCTGTCTCGGTTTTGAAATCGAGGGAACAGACGAAACATTAACAAAACTTGATGTTTCGGGATATCGAAACATGATTGAAACCGCAGTTAAGGAATATCCTAACTTTAAGGTGATTGCTACTACGCTCAGAACAGTGAAATCGGCTACGGTCAATTCGTGGGGCGCTATCTGCTGGGCTGACGGAACATTTTACGA
>JAITBC010000455.1 GCA_031283785.1 Tannerella sp.
TCGCGGCGAGGCGACGCAAACCATTTTCGTCGGAGAGGTTGAGATGCAAAAAATCGTATATAAAACGGGCGCCAACGGCAGCTATTCCATCATCCAGACATATACGGACGAAGATGGAACGTATACGGACGAATGGGGAAGCATATATGACGAACATGGTGCGATGATAAATGATTACAGCGAGGAAAGCTACGCGGGCAACGACGGCTATCACAGGGAAGATGTGTCGCTTTACGAACGCACCTACGACGCGGAAGGACGCCCGTTGCAGACGGTTTGCATACGCAACGGAGAAACGGAATACACGGAAACGTACGAATCATGGACTGCGGTGACGCCGCCGCCGTCGGGCATGGGCACGGAAAAAATACCCTCACCACTGCCGGCGGTCAAAGTGTATCCGAATCCGGCGGTCGACGTGATTGTGATAGACGGTGCGCCGGCAGGCTCGACGCTTGCGGTGTTCGATCTGTCGGGGCGTATCGTGTACCGGCAGGCAAACATCAGCGGCAGGGAAACGGTTTCCGTCGCCTCATGGCCTGCAGGACTGTATCTTGTAACCGTGCAGATGCCGGAAGGAACGGTTACCCGCAAGACGGTGAAAAAATAAACATCGCCTTCGTTTTTTTTCATCTCTCCCTTTTCCGGGCGTCCGGACAGACAGGAGGATGTGTCGAAAGTTCGACACATCCTCCTGTTTTTGCCGTCACGCCGATTTATATTTTATTCTGTCTTTTCCGTTTCTTCCACATGATGTGGCGGCATTTTAAATGTGAATTTATTTTGTCCGATATAGCTGCAGATGACGGTGACGACTGTAATGATCATTTTCGACGGGGTAGGGTATAAGCTCAAGCCGTCAACCAGCAATTTCAGTCCGGCATAATTTATCATCAGGTTAATCAGGATGATCATGTAATAACGAATTAATTGCACGCGTCCGCGCAAATCCGATGCCGTAAAAGTGACATATTTCTGCAACAGGAAGCCCGAAATCGTTGTAGCCGGGAAAATGATTATCAAAGAGGCGATGTGTGGACTTATGGCGATCGGCCCAATGTCGACGAGGCGGTATTTCAGAATAAAATTATACGTGAAAAAATACAGTACCCAGTCGAATATGACGTTCGTGCAGCCGCAAACCCCATACCGGTATAATTGGATAGGCATAAATTTGCGGAAAAGCGGATATGTAAAGTCTATCGCTTCCTGAATATAATGTCCGGTTTTTATCAGTAACTTTTGCATAATACGCACAAAAGTACAATTTTTTTTCGTTTATGAAAGTGTTATGTACGAAGTTTTGCGGAGAAGGGGAAAACTTTAATCTAACATGCCGTTTCCCCCCTCTCAAAGCAAAAAAATCATCAAAATCAGCCCTGTTGTATTCCGTCATTTTTCTGCGTATGTCCATATCCCCCTTTTCTTCCCGACGGAAATGCGTACATTTTAACTGACGGTGTCATTCACGGCGCCGGATTCCCGTTTCCGGCAAACTGTTCATTTACCTGTCAGCCTTTTAATCGCATCCACTTCTTCCTGTTTGTAGGGAGCGCCGTTGTGACGGAATATTTCGTGAAACCAGAGCGGCGGCTCCGAACCGTCCGGGATCGGCTCGCCCCAGGCATATTTGGTATTCGTTTTCCCGTCGACCAGTCCCCAGTTGATGGCGCCGACACCTTCTTTTTTCAGTATGGGCATGATGTTTTCAAACAGGCTGTTGAATTTGCGCGCCATGTATTCGGTGCAAATCAGCGGACGTCCGTAGGCCTTCAAACTGTCGATAACGGCCTGATGATCTTCCGGATTCGAATAATTGTGATAGGTGATGATATCCGAATTTTCTATCTGGAATTTATTGAGACCGACCAGCTTGTGAGAGAATATACCGGCCGACAGCGGTTGAGAGGGATTGACCTCGCGTCCCCATGCAAACGCCTTCTGCAGCAGGGGGAGGCTCTTCTCTCCATAGTTGCTGTTACCCGGCTCGTTATACAAATCCCACATTACTATGCGCCTGTCGTCTTTGAAGGTGGTCATGACATCTTTGACATACGCTTCGAGAAGCTTCACAAGCGTCGAATCTTCGTAAAACAGATCGCCCGGATCGCGTACCCAGCCCGAATTGTGAATGCCCGGCTTCGGGTCGGGTTGTTTGCCGGCCTGACAGGTTGCATTCCAGCAATCGTCGAAAAAGACAAAAATCGTCCCGATGTCATGTTTGCCGGCAATATCCAGATAAGCCTTTATCCGTTTTTTGAACCCTTCCCGATCTATTTCCCATGCCACGTGATGCAGGAAAACACGCATACAGTTCAAGCCGATGTCTTCAGCCCAACCCAGTTCGCGATCAATCGTTTGCGGGTCGAATGTTTCGGCCTGCCACAATTCGAGAGCATTGATGGCCGTGCTTGGCGAGAAATTGGCGCCTCGCAACCATCCGTAATCTTTTTGCCAGGCCCATGCCCGTTCCGTTGTCCATACGGAAGCTGACTCTCCGGATGCATTTTCTTTGGTTTTGTTTGTTTGACAGGCCGTCAACGTCAGCAATCCTGCCAGTCCAATCATAAATAATCGTTTCATATTAAAATTCTTTTTCATATTGTCAAAGATGAATAAAATTGGATAAAAAGAAAAGGGGCAGCCGGTTATAATCCCCGGCAAACCCCTGTTCTTTAGTTTATTTCAGTTGAACCGTCGGCGACCAGACGGCCTGTTCCGTACCTTCGGTTTTTACGCCTACGCGTCCGTACAGGAATTTGGCATTGGCAACGTCACTGTTGCCGCTAACGTCGGCCGAGAAGCTGACGGCGCCTGCCGCAATTCCTTCGGTTATATCCTTGCGGAAGACGTTGTTCACTTCATCGGCAAACTGCGTCTTGCTCAACACCAGATAGACCTTTTCCACTTTGGCGTCGGATACGATCCGGTTGATCGTAAACGAGGCGCTCATCGTATTGCCGGAGAGAGTGATGTTTTCGCCGGCAATCGTGAAATAGGGTGTTACATTTACATCCACGCCGGCTGTTCCCTTCAGTTCTATTTGCATCGTATCGTGCGAATTGACCCAGGGGCCATTGTTGTCGCGCGTCACTAAGTAATAGGTACCGTCAAACAGTTTGGCGGTGAAAGAGCCGTCCTGTGTGACGAATACGCTGATCGGATCGCTTTTCTGCCACCCACGCTGATAGAGTTGCAACTGAACGGCTTCGCCCGTTCCGCGTACCTGTATTTGTGTTCCGTTGTAGACGAGCCTTCCCGTCAGGGTTGATTCGGGGGCGTCGTAATTGTCTTTTCCGCAAGCCGCCAGCATAAGTGACAGTAGCATTATTACGGAAGAAAATTTAAATATACGTTTCATTGTCATAATCATTTAAATTATTGATATGGATTCCTTACTAACTTGGGATTGTTGTTGATCCAGTCCAGGTTGAGGAAATTGTAATAGTTCTTCATCTGGAAGTAGCGGGCGTTGGGTGACATGAAGAGGAAGTCTTCGACGAAAGCCCACTTACCGTTGTTCGGATCGCCGGGAGCCACTACGCGGTAAGGCCAGAGGCGGCGATGCCGCGCCTGCGGATCGTTGTTGTCGCCGTTCCAAACATTGTCGGCCATGCGCCAGCGTTTCAAATCCCAGTAGCGATGATCTTCGAAGGCAAGTTCGACGCGGTATTCGTGAACGATCTGGTCGAACGAGACGGTCGTGAGGGATTTCACACCGGCGCGTGTGCGCACGGCGTTGATAAACTCTGCGGCGCGTCCGTTGCCCAGTTCATACGATGCTTCGGCAGCTATGAGGTAGGCTTCGGCCAGACGGAAACGGACGAACCATACGTCCGAACCGTGTCCGCGCGTACCGTTGCCCGGCGTCTCGTCCATGAATTTGCGCA
>JAITBC010000016.1 GCA_031283785.1 Tannerella sp.
GAAGTTCTTCAGGATGAATCAGATTGTTGACGGTATTCAGAACGTCGCGGATTCATTGAGGGATGTGGATAACCTGATGGGCGAATATACGTCGGCGTTCATGGCGCAGGCGGAGGCTGAGACGAAGCTGGAGCAGGTGATGCGTAATACCATGTCGGCGACGGATGCTGAGGTGCGCAGTATTAAGGAGCTGGCTTCCGCCCAGCAGCGTCTGGGGGTTATCGGCGACGAGGTGGTGCTGGCAGGTGCGCAGGAGCTGGCGACGTATGAGGAGTGCGTTGCGACGCTGGCGGAGGTGGTTGGGCGTTTCCGGCGGGCGGCGTGTTTATACAGGGCTGGAGGATTCGACTGATCCGGTGAACGGGCGGAGGCTGACGGCATATACGATAACAGACCGGCTCAGAAGTACGGCGACCCGCATATAATGAAAGGAAGTGTTATACCGTCGCACGAGGCTACAGTCCCCATGTCGCATATAACACTTTCATTACGGGGCAAAGATAATGGTTTTTTTGTTATTCCAAACAAATGTAATGGATTTTTTACGAACTGTCTCAGGTGTACGGCGACCCGCATATAGATGAATTCCGACGAGCGTTTCGTGGTCAGAGACGGGTTCGGGAAATAAAAAACCCGCCGGCGTGTGCTTGCACAACGCGGGCGGGCTTTTACTTCCAAAAAGATCCTCCCAAGTATACTCGGGTATCGGCAGAAAATATGCGGTAAGCATAAAATTCTGCCATATTTTTTTTATTCAATTCCAACCGTAGATTATTAGCCTCAAACAGCCAATCTTCTTCGGTTTCGTTGAGTGTGCAGGGAATGAACTCAAATCGTTCCCCAATTTTATTCACTCCCTGTTCCATTACATCTTTTACGATATTGATGAAAATGGGGACTTCTTTTACCAGAACAGCACATAAATATGTTGTCCTGGGTTCTTTTTCTCCTCTCGTTATCTTGACAATTCCCCAGCTCAAGTTGTCTTGCTGGATGCCAAAACGATTGGAAAATATTTTGAGGCTCATCACCTCTAATCCTTTTATTTTCATAATTATATTGATTTAGTCTGATGACTATATTGCAAATTATATTTTAAGTCAAGATATTTTTGAAAATACGGAAGAAAGTATTATACCGTCGCACGAGGCTACACTCCCCATGTCGCATATAACACTTTCGTAATGCGGGGCAAAGATAATAGATAAATATAATATGCAACAAAAATCTAATAAAAAATTTACTGCTAAGGAAAGGATTGCAAATGTAATCGTCCCTGTTTCTTTGTATTACGGTTGTTTTTGTTCCCTGTACATTTATACTTTCTTTTTTGCTCATGACTGTTTCGATTTTAATTGTTCGACATGTTATTTTTTGTAGCAAAGGTTGCTGCAAATCAGAAATTACAAACTGCCTGTAAGCGGAATGTCATCCTGCCGTTTCCTTTTTTTATCTTCCTGTCTGCGGAACTCTGTACTGCCTTTTGTAGGCGGTGGAGAAGTGCGACAGGTTTTTGAATCCTGCTTCAAAACATGCTCAAAAAAAGATTTAACCAAACCGTTACGATGAAGTGATCATTACCCTCCGGTACAGCGATCTCCGACATACAGGGTCGATGCCATTTGTCGACGCCTCAAATGCAAACCGCTACCCTTTACATAACGAAAATTTGTAGTGCATAAATTGGAATTTGAAAAAATGGACTTGGCCTGTTTACAGCATTTTATAATCTGATGAGCTGCAATGTGGGTTAAGAATTTCATCTACCTGTTCTTGCAGATGTTCGGGTAAGGGTTGTAGAAAATTATGTGTCTCCGGCTCTAATTTTTCGTGTTTACTCGTCCGTATCGTCATGTTTTATTCTGTCTGTAATAATTTAATTTTTACATAAAACGCTAAATATTTTATTTTTTATTTCCATTGAAATTTCAGTATATAATATTATAATCAGCGCAAAATCACGAAAAAAATCTTTATCACAATTGTTTTTTCACTACATTTGTACTCAAAATAATTTACATGAATGTAAAAAGTAATAAACATGCGGAAACGAACGGAACACAAGCAGAATCTGCATGGATAATACAGATGAAAAGTTAACAGTATAAACGTAATATATATGGATGCTAAATTTTTAAGGAATTATTTTACAGACAGGCAGTTGAAAAAGGAAGAATTGGATGTGGTACTTCCATATTTCAAACAGGTAACATTTGAAAAGAACGATTTTTTGGCACAAGCCGGCAAGGTTACCAATTATTACTGGTTTTTGGAAAGCGGTTTTATCCGTTCCTACACTTTTGACCCCGAAGGAAACGACATTACAACTCATCTCTACTCGACGGGCGATATTGTAATTGACTGGAGTTCGTTTTTTTTGCGCCGTCCCACGCGGGAGTACATGCAGGCAACGGAGAAGTGTGTTTGCTGGGAATTGGATTTCAACACTTTTCAGATGCTTTTCCACAGTATCGAATCGTTCAGGGAGCAGGGACGGGCGACGCTTGTAGGGAGCTATTTCGCTCTGAAGGAACGGAGTATTTCGATGATTACAGACCCCGCAAAAGAACGTTACTTGCGGCTGTTAAAGGAAAAGCCGGATATTTTCCAGCATGCATCGCTAAAACATATTGCCACATATTTGGGCATTACGGATACTTCGTTGAGCCGAATCCGGAAAGAAATCGTAACAACCGACAGGTAAATCCGTCATTTCTTGCCTTATGGCAAGAAACAGTATTTTCATACAGCGTACCTTTGCATAAGTATTTATTATTAAAATTTTGTTTTTATGGCAGATTTAAAAGAATTTATTTTGATTTTCAGGTTCGACGGCAGCGTAAAATTCCATCCGACGCCTGAACAGTTACAGGAAACCGCCAAACAGTGGCAAGCATGGATTGGCGGTATTGCATCGCAAGGCAGGCTTGTAAGTACAAATCAGCTTGATTTTGCCGGCAAAACATTGCATGCCGACGCAAGCGTAAGCGAAGGGCTTATGCGGAAGTAAAAGAGATCGTTGGCGGTTACCTTATTGCAAAAGCCGAAAACGTGGACGAAGCGTTGACGCTGGCACAAGGTTGTCCCGTGCTGTATTTCGGCGGAACGGTTGAAGTACGCGGATTTTTAAAGTTTTAACTAATTAAATTGAAGCATTATGTTATTTGGAATTTTAAACATCGTTTTTGGGGCGCTTGTTCTCTCGCCTTCGTTTGTAGCGGAAAAGAAACGTAGAAAATACGCCAATGCGCTTAGTTGGGCAGGAATTATTCTGCTGATTTGGGGGATTATGGGTGTTGTCAGTTCGCTGCTGAACATTCAGGTTATTTCGACCTCGCCGCTGTACTGGATTCTTTGGATTGCCGGTGGAATAACAGGTTTGCTGATGGGCATTATTTTAGTCGTCAACTTGCTTAAAAGGTCAACCGAAGGGATCGTAAACAAAGTGTTGCCGTATCAAAGGCTTGTCGGTATCGTTGCTGTTATTGTCGGTATATTGCAGTTGTTTGTAACCGCATAGAGACGGGTAACGGATTGTCAAAAAACCACGCAGGAGAGTGCCGGCGTGGTTTTTTTTGTTATGCTGGTGTAAATATTTTTTTCGCTCCAAATTCTTTTATATTTATAAAAAAAACAGTATCTTTGTAGTATAGTGCAGACGGAAATAAATTTAGTGTAATTACATGAAACCAACCTCGTGTGGACGAAAAAAGGTTTTTTACAGAGGGAAGGTTATGTTATGATACAAATATTTTTCTTGCTGTTATTAACTAAAATACACTTTATTAATATAACATAATATGAAAACAATGGATTATGCAAAAGAATGGCAGAAAATAGATTCTTTGATGAGAAAGAAACGTAACAGGTCTGCATTGAAGAACGCAGCGAAGGTTTACGACTATGCTTTGGGCAGTAAAGATTATGCGCAGGCAATTAAGGCAATTACCTGCCGTATCGTCAATCAGGCTGCATTGGGCGAAACCGGGCAGACAATGTTTGATTCGTTGCAGCAGGATGTCAAACGGATGCCTCAGCCGGCAAAATCGGTAGTATACGCCATAATTGCCGATGCTTACAGAAAATATCACACCAACAACTGGCGGCAAATAAGACTCCGTACGCGGGTCGCCGTTACCGACGGGGATATCGAGACTTGGGACATTACACGATTGTTTGAGGAAGCGCTTAAATATTACAGGCTTTCGATTCAGGACGAAAATATTCTGCAACAGACGTCTCTCGACGATTACGGGGAGATTGCAGATTATACCCTGGATACGACCCTGCATAGAATTGTTCTTCCAACACTGTACGATTTCCTTGTATTCAATGCGATTGAGGCATTTAAAAGTGAACTTTCGCATTTTCTTCCTCGGCATATCTTTGTGCTGGACAAGCCGGAATATTTTGCAGATGTAAACACTTTCGTCGATTACAAGATAGAAATGCCCGACAGTTTACGCCTGATAAGATATAACGCTGCCGGAACTTTAATTGAAGACAAAATAGAAGCACCCGACAGCCCGTCTGCCGAATACATTGTTATCAACCTGTATCGGGAACTGTTGAAATTCCGTCTGCAGGACAGCGGCAACAAAGCGGCGCTGATAAGCCTCGACGTCGAACGGTTGAGATACGTATATGATAATGGCAAACATGCAGATAATGACGCCATGTACGAAAATGTCCTGAAATCGCAAATGGATGCATGCGGTCAAAGTGACGAATGGACTTATCCCGCGCTCGCTCTTGCTATACTGTACGAAAAGCAGGGCCATGAAGGAGGGGAAAACAGCAAATTAAGATACAGATATAAGGAATCTTACGGGCTATGTAAAAAAATATTTTCGTTATGCGACGGAAAAGACGAAATGAAAGCCATTGTCGAGATGACAAAAATATTGTGGGAGAGAATCGCAGAACCTTTCGTAGACATAACTTTCCAACAGTTACAATATCCCGATTCACCGATACTTGCATTGGTGAAATACAAAAATATCGACAAGCTGCACCTGAAAATTTATGGT
>JAITBC010000018.1 GCA_031283785.1 Tannerella sp.
TCAATATCGGGAAAAGTAACTATATCCCTTTTGTGAATAAAATACGCTATCGGTCTTATTCCCGAAGGATTAACCTGCCCCTGTTTCCATTTCAAACTGCCTAAATCCATATTTTTATCTCCTTATTATTAATTTCAAACAGCAGGATACGCAAATTTCACGGCGCAGAACAGTTCCTTCATAAGGGTATCAATCCCTGTTCCGAAATACGTCTTTGCCCAAAGCTGAATAAGTTTCGGATTGTCACAGCGTCTGATTTCAAGACTTTCAGTATCGCTCTGCTGGTCAACCCCGATTAACATGTTTTCACGAACAGTGAAATACATGAACGACTGCGTGTTCATACACGACAGCGGTACAAACTTGCACTGTCCGTCACTGCAGAACAGTATTTTCTGGTCATATTCAGCGTTCCAGGGAACATTCCCGAACTCCATCTGATACCAGCGTTTGTACAGGTCAACAATTTTCGGAGGACAGTACAGAAGTACTTCTCTGTCCTTCAAAATTTCATCAAGATTTTCTTCCCACAGCGTGCGAAGCACATCGCCGACATTTGCCTCGGTAATATCGTTATCCGTATCCAAAGTCAGATTAACATAATTACCGTTTGCAACAGAAATATTTGTCGCAGTTATTTCACTCGCAACAATAGTCGAAAAGCCGTTAAAAAGAGTTGACGTACTCGTACCGCTGGCATTACGCACTGCAGTAAACAGATTCCGGTAAAGACTTTCGCCGGCTTTTTCCATGACTCGCATGGCTATCTTACGAGCAATCTCAAACTGATCCGGTTTAGTCGATGTAGTCTCAGTATAAAGTGTTCCGAGAACTGCATGAGGATCGAACTCTTTCAGCAAATCGCCGAGAAAAGTTTCCCATTCACGGGGCCTGATTGTCGTACCGTCTGTCGGATTCTTCGCTGTCACATAAGGAATAAATTCCCCGACAGTTTCCAGAGTGCCCCCAACAACTTTTCCCTGAACTCCCGTCCGGAGATTGAAAAAAGGCAGGAACCTCGAAAGAGCCAGCAGAGGAGCAGTCAAAAGATCCTTCTGATACTTCGTGCCGGCTGCAATTAATGATGCACTTATGTCCATATTTTAATAATTAAATTCTTTTCTGATACGTGAAAATCTGCCATAAAAAGTTTCTTCAGACGATTGAGAACCGTCCGTTTCACTTTTAGGATTCGCCGGCTCCGCGCCCGGCTTTTTCTCAAGCTCACGCTCAAGAACCGCAATACGTGCATTCGCATTCTGCAAATCCGTTTCGGCTTTCGCCTTCGCTGCATTTGCATTCTGCAAATCAGTCTCGGCTTTAGCCTTCGATGCATTTGCATTCTGCAATGCACTTTCAACAGAGCCAAGATGTTCTTCGCTGAGCGAAACATGTCCGTCAACCGAAGCAAGTTCGCCCAACCCTGTTACATTCGATATTAAAGGATATTTGTTCATATTTATAATATTTTTTTTATCATCATTTTTCCGCGAAAGCTCCACAACACGGTTTACAGCATCCTGAAGCGAACCGACAGCGTCAACAAGAACACCGAGCATTTCCTTTGCAGTCCAGGTCCTGCCGGTCAGATGCTCATCTTTCAAAGCCGGACGGTTAGACTTAACATCTCTCTTAAACTGTTCGTTAACAGGATTAAGAATCTGCTCTCTGATAACCTTGAAATTGCCCTCAAGCGAAGTCTCAAATTCCTCATTCTTATTCTCCGAACCGTCAGCATATATTCTGACATGAACCATACCGTCACCGTCTCTCACAAATTTTCCGAAATCCTCAAACGCAATCATCGTCCCGATACTGCCTACAACATCAGTCTCACGAGAAGCATATATTTCATCACAGTATGAAGCAGCATATATCGCGGCGCTGCATGCCAGACCGTCAACAAATGCGACAACAGGCTTTTCACATGCCCTGATTGCATCAGCAATTTCGGGAACAGCAACCGACTGACCGCCGCCGGATTCGATTATCAAAACACTGCCAACGACATTCTCATTCTTTTCGCCGTTCAGCAGACGCTGTCCTGTAGTACGCATTCCACGTGGACCGCATTCCATATCATGCTTTAACATGATACCGCGAACCAAAATTATCTGAACAAATTTTTTCTCAGTTTCGTCTCCGATTCCAGAACCGGTTCCGACGCTCACCAGATATGGAACAACATTTTCGGGTTCCTTTCCCTCTCCAAAAACAAGCCCCTGAAAAACACCGCGCAATACCTGATTATACTGTACAAAAGTATTCCAGTCGACCTGCCAGGGCGACTGCATAACAGAGGTAAGGAAATTATAATTCATACTGTACCGTAAAATTTCTGCAATGATATTACTCACTGCAGAAACTTTAAAGGACAATACAGCAATCGTCAAATTACACTATTCCAACTGTGTTACCGAAAGTTGAGCCTGCAGACCCGAATCCTGCTGTGTAAACACAACAATACAGTCGCGCCTCTCAATATCAATTGCAGAAAACTCCAGATATATCTTATTGTACTGTACATTAATCACAACAGACAGCCACTCCGGAACGCCGGAAAAACCGAATGGATGACCTTCTGACTGATTGTACAGACTCTGCATGTCTATCGAATAAGAACCTCCGTGAACGGACAGATTACGAGTATTCGAATAAGCATTGTCGTAAACAAATCCGATTCGCGATTCCGGAACAGGAGTAGTATTCTGAAAATATTCAATCGAAATTACATTGCCGGTATCCTTCTGCCGGATATTTACAGTGCCTGACCGGTAAGCTCCATAATTCGGAAAGGCATATAAATATACCATTACATTAAACCTTATTCCATAAGCTACTAAAACATCTATGGCTTGCAGATAGACGATTTCAACACTGTGTATCCACTCCGGAACTTCAACATTTTCAATTTCGACAATTTCTTCAAAAATCATACTCTCGTTCAAATACGATGCAACAGGAAGCGAAACCTTGGGATAAACATCATTCTCCAAACCTGTAAAATCAGTCACAGGATAAAAATCGTACAGCGACACAAAATAACCCGTCTTGACAGCCTTATGAAAAATTCGCAAAGCGCCGTATGGACTTTGATGACTGATTTCAATCTCAAACGAATTTTTACCAAGCTGATTTATCTCATGACGGTACGTCATCACGCTCCGGAACGAATTTGTCCCGACAAGATATTCTACTCCGTTCATGTCCTCAACTTTGAAAACATGTCCCGATTCCAGACCGCGAAGCTGTTCACGGACAAGCGCAGACTTGTCAACAACAGTCGCATTAACAGTAACACTCCGCAGCTTCCCGTTCTCATTATGCTCAGTCGTTTCTTCGAGAGTACCGCTGACATTTACAACTGGAATTTCATTCCATACAATCGAATCCGGCAGTTTAACCGGTTCGCTTTCATTTACAAACGGCAACAGAATGTTCCTCTGTTCCGTTTCCGAAATTTTTTTTATTCCGAGTTTCATATACTTTTTTTTAAAATTTCATTTAAAAGGACAGTTAAAGGAAAAACAGCACAGTTAAATGAGAAAAAAACCATCATTTTTTTTCTCTTGTCAGTTTTCCTGCACGCTTCCTGTCGCGCTTTCTGTACTCCTTTTTCTTCAGAGTATCAAAATAAATTTCATCAATATCTTATTTCTCCATAAAAAGACGTATCGCAGTACCGGTACTCATTCCAAGTTTGTACCGGTTAAATTCAACCTCGTCAAACATCGAAACATAAAACTGCTGTCGAATACTTCTCACTAACTCTTTTTTACTGTTTTCGCTGAGCCAGCTGTATACCCGGACATCCTTTCCGGTAAAAAACGGAAGCTCAATCAGAAGATTGTCGTCCGTCAGACGATAAACAAAACCCGATGGCGGCTTTGCTATCAGCTGACCAAGCAGAAAATTCAGATAAGACCTTTTCGGAAATTTCGCAGGAATACCGTAAACGCTCGAAATCCACCGAAAAACATACGGCTTTACCGTAACTGAAACTGTTATACCGCTGCTCATTTTGCTACATATATTACTTTGTCGTTCAACATCAGATTCAATTCTTCAACAGTTGTCGTTTCAAGAATTTTCCATGCAACATATTTCTGCTGAAAATGACTCCAATACAAAAAACGCCTGCCATAATTCGGCCTGCCGGACAGCATGAAAAGGTCGGAGCGCGTCGCAGGCCTCACAGTATCCGGAAGTTCCGGATAAATCCACGTACCGTGACTGTCTCTATACACTTCCATCAGATAACGCTTTTCTATAGTACTCGCCTTTAATACGTTCTGAAAGATACTGTATTTCCTGTACTTCCTCTGCAGACAGTTTGTCGGCAGCGCATTCACCATCATATTCATCAATACTGAAC
>JAITBC010000028.1 GCA_031283785.1 Tannerella sp.
AGCAAAGTGGATTCGCTGTTTGTTGATTTCCACCGCAGGCATTACGGAGAGCATTTTACTTATCAGGATTTTGCCAGCCATTTTACCTGCGAGCTTTTCCGCCCTGCCGACTGGGCGAAGCTTTTCCGCGAATCCGGAGCAAAATACGTGGTTCTTACTTCCAAACATCACGAAGGTTTTACTCTGTGGCCAAGCGAGCATTCGTGGAACTGGAACGCTGTAGAGCTGGGTCCTCACCGCGACCTTGCCGGCGACTTGACTGCTGCCGTCAAAAAAGAAGGCTTGCACATGGGATTCTACTATTCGCTCTACGAGTGGTTCAACCCACTGTATAAGTCCGACATCGACCGGTATGTTACAGGGCACATGATTCCGCAGATGAAAGACCTCATTAACCGTTATCTTCCCGAAATGCTCTGGACAGACGGAGAATGGGACTATCCTTCGGAAAAATGGAGAAGTACCGAATTCCTTGCATGGCTTTACAATGAATCGCCGGTGAAAGAAACGGTGGTCGTGAACGACCGCTGGGGTAAAGATACACGTAGCGTGCACGGAGGTTTCTACACTACCGAATATGATATTGTGGAAGACTCGGAGAAAATTCGCTCACAACATCCATGGGAAGAATGTCGCGGAATAGGGCATTCGTTCGGATACAACCGCAACGAAAATCTGGAAGATTACAGCTCTTCGGAACAGCTAATACACATGTTGATAGACAAAGTCTCCGGTGGAGGAAATCTCCTGCTTAACATCGGTCCGACGGCTGACGGTCGCATTCCGGTTATCATGCAGCAACGGCTTGCCGACATTGGGCGCTGGCTGCAACGAAACGGAGAGGCTGTTTATGAAACATCCGCATGGAAAACAGCATCCAAACAGGCAGATATACACGCTTTTTTTACCTGTAAAGAGAAAGATTTGTACGTTATCTGCACTGAATATCCGTCTCAGGCAATCACGGTCAAAGGAATTGCGCAAAAACCGGCGTCCGTAACGCTCTTGGGAAGCAATACACGTGTAGCTTATTCACATAACGATAAAAATACGACAATTACGCCTCCGCCGTTCTCTGCGAATACCGGCGAATATGCATGGGTATTCAAATTGTCCGGAGTATTAAAGTAAAATGCTTGCGGCGAACGGCAAAACCGGCGTACCGACAATAAATGACAGGCGCAGGTTTTGAACGCTTATCTGCTAAATTGGCAAAAAAACAGAATGTACGTACTCAATAATAAAACGGCAGTTATCACCGGCTCATCCTCAGGTATAGGTTTGGCTTGCGCTAATGTCTTTCACAGCAAAGGGGCAAATGTTGTTATGGCTGCACGTAATTATGACCTCATCAAAGAAAAGGAAACAGCGTTCAACTCTTTGCGAAACGGCAGCGCCTTGGCGGTCAAAACGGATGTGACGATTGAAGCCGACTGCGAAAATTTGATGAAAAGAGCCGTGGAAATGTTCGGCGGTATTGATGTCTTGATAAACAACGCAGGGCTTTCGATGAGAGCTAACTTTTTGGAAGTCGATTTGAAAGTCTTGAAAAAATTGATGGACGTGAATTTCTGGGGCGCCGTTTTTTGCACTAAATATGCTTTGCCCTGCCTTATCGAAAACAAAGGTACGCTCGCAGGCGTTTCGTCTGTTGCAGGTTTACACGGTTTGCCCGGACGAACAGGATACTCCGCTTCGAAATATGCAATGCAGGGTTTTTTGGATACGCTGCGCATAGAAAATCTTAAAAAAGGATTGCATGTCATGGAAATTATACCCGGATTCGTAGCTACGAATGTGAGAAATACGGCTTTGGTCGCCGACGGTTCGGCGCAGGGAGAAAGTCCGCGTGAAGAAGAAAAAATGATGACTCCCGAAGAATTGGCTCTTAAAATCGCAAAGGGAATAGAAAAACGGAAAAGAAGACTGACAACTTCATACGAAGGGAAATTGACTCCGCTGATAAAACTCCTGTGCCCATCTTTGCTGGATAAACTGTATTTTAATCACATGAGTAAAGAGCCGGATTCTCCGATATAATTAAGGCATATACGGCGATTTTTAATTTTGAACTTCCGTATCGAATATCCCGTGTCGAAAAAAATGTTCAAACACTTAAATGCGGCGTATGCACAATAAATATATACTGTCTTTGAGCAGTAATTTTAAAATATGCAATTATGGAAAAAAACAGTTATACGATAAAAAAGAATATATGGACATAACGGATTTGGCAAAATCGAATATCAGAAAGCTGTATTTCAAAGATACTTCTTTCGCAAGTTTAATGAAACACCGAATATACAATGTGCTGCTTGTTTCGAGCAAGTACGACGCATTTATTCTGGAAGAAGACGGACGCATTGACGAACAGATTTTCAACGAATATATGGCTTTAAATCTGAGATATGCTCCGCGCTTTACCTTGCTCGAAACGGAAACGGAAGCTCAAAACGAACTCGAAAACAACAAATATGAGCTGATTATTGCCATGTCGGACAGCGAAGGAAACAACATTATCGACGTAGCAAAAAGAATCAAGGCTGCGCACAGTGATATTCCGATAATCGTGCTGACACCATTTTTACGTGAAATTTCTCTGCGACTGCATACCGACGACCTGAGCGATATTGA
>JAITBC010000141.1 GCA_031283785.1 Tannerella sp.
ACTGCCATAGTCGATTATTCCTGTTGTATCGACTAATTTCCCGACGCCGCCGAAAGTTGTTTCGCCTATCGCCAAAGAATGTTCGTTCATGTTCCCGACAACACGGTACGTGTTTGATATTTGCGGGATTTCGCCCAGAAATTTCCCCGAATCCCATTCGTACACCTGAAGCATAGCGCCGTCAGGATAATTCGCAGCAGGCCAGAAATACAATTCTCCGTAAAGAGTATGCGAATCGGCTGCGTAAGTAATAAATGTCGAACCGTTTTTTGATGCTCCTTTAGTAATCAAAAAGTTGGTGCATGCTATGGAAGGCGTTGCTATACAGATTTATGCCGCCACAATAATCAATACTAATCTTTTATTCATAACTTAATAAATTATTGCACAAAGGTACATATTAATTTCAAAATATCATGCAAAGCAAATGTGAATGACTGTTTCGGAAAATATAGTACTCTGTATTGCTTCCGACTGCGCCGTCGCAATGACGACCGGGCATCGACAGAAAATTTTGCCGAGCACGTGAGAAAATTTCGTTGCATACTGAAAAAAATTAGGGTTGTAAGCCTAAATTCAATAACGCAGCCCGCCCGGTTCGGACGTGTCTGCTTTCGCACGTCAACGTGCAAACGGAAAAGTCCAAAATTGACTGCTGCCAATTTCGGACTCGTGTTCACAGTTTATGAAGAAAATGGTCAAT
The DNA here is from genome assembly GCA_031283785.1 of Tannerella sp. Next base: position 704 of record JAITBC010000141.1, read on the forward strand.
ACTTTTTCAACATACCTTTTACGCGTTCAAAGTCGCCGTCGTTATCTGCGGATCGGAGGTTCAGTACTGCCGCCATCAGGTTATACAAATCGACGTTTACGAACGGCGCCTGGGAGTATGTCCGTTTAAAAGCCGGTCCTCGTACAAAGAAAATAGCGTGCATATCTTTACATTCGTTGTCGTAGCCGTGAGCGCCTTTCGGCGGGACGGAAAACTGTCGTCCGGCAGAAACCCAAGCGCCAGTGAATTGCTTTTCGACCCAGTGTGCAGGCAGGTAATCCGACAGAAAGACGGTCTTTTCGGGCGAAACGGCTGCCATGCCATGGTCGGAAGTGATAATAAGATTGATTTTCCTGCCGACAGGCAGCCTGTCAAGTTCGTCTGTCAATATACCCGCCAGACTGTCGAGACGCTTGACAGCCATTCCGGTATAATCGCTTGCCGGTCCGTGCGCATGACCGCTGTAGTCGGGTTCGGAGAAGTAGAACATAATCAGATGCGGACGGATTTTTTCGGATAATTGCAGCCATTGAATTACGGTATCAATCCGTTGCCGGTACGATATTCTGCCGTCATACTTTTTCCAAAAGTCGGCATACATGTCTTTTACGGGAGCTTCGCTGCCGGGCCAGAAAAATACTGCCGAAGAGAAAAAGTATCCCTCAAAACCGAGTCGTAGAAAATATTATTTACCAGTCCGTGCCGGTCGGGATACAGACCGGTTGCCATGCTGTAATGATTCGGAAAAGTAACCGTCGGATACGAACTCTGCACATACTCCGCCTTTACGCCCGCCGTTCGGATTTTGTTCAGATTGGGCGTATCGTAAATATCACAATAATCCCACCTGAACCCGTCCATTGACAGAACTACAAGATAAGGCTGTTCGCTTTTGCCGCCCGAAAAGTCGTACGAATCGGATCCGGGATGTTATCTCGGCGACGATCAGGTGCGGACAGTGTTTGCTCTCTATGCCGGAACTGTCCCCTACAGCTTGCGTGAAGCAGTATCGGAACATTTGCTTAAGGACATGACAGACGAACATCCGTATTTCGATATCGGCAGTCCGAGCCGTTATCCGTATTTCAAAACACTGCTCTCTGACCGGCGGTTTCACGAAACTGTCACGGATATTCTGTCGAAGATCACTTACCCCGGTTACGGCAACTTTATCGCAAACGGAGAAACTACATTGCCGGAATCGTGAGAAAACAATCTTTCCGGACATTTCGAAGGAACCCGTTCGGCACATGTACACACCTCTTCTGTCGGCATATCGGCATGGCTGTTCAAAGGTCTGGCGGGCACCGAACCCGACAGCAAAGCTCCGGGGTACCGCACGGTTATCATACGTCCCATTGTCGCGCAAAAAACGGATTATGTGGCAGCTTCCCTGACATCTCCCTGCGGAACGGCCAAAAGTGCATGGCGAAAAGACGACGATAAATCGTTTGATTTCTTCGCTTTCATTCTTTATTCTTGCTCCAATAATATATTTGTGCCCTCCCGATTCTAAGAGTCTGATATTTGTTTTATTCATTAATCCCGAATCGGCAACAACAACAAAATCGTCCAAATCAAACCGCTGTACAAAATCTTCAACGACAGGAAGCATCGTCCTGCCTTCGTATTGAGAGCCGTTAAATAACGAATACGACAGGGGATAACCTCCCTCGCTAACCAGTAATCCCAAAACTACTTGAGGCTGGCTATGTTTGCCGTCTTTAGAAAAACCTCTTGCCCGTAACTCATCATCATAACCGGTTTCAAAATAAAGTGTGGTTACATCGTAGAATACCAATCCTGTTTTCCCGCCCAAAACTTTGAGGGTATGCGCTATGCTGATTTGCAGTATACTGCATGTTTCATCTGTCGGACGTTTAGTGTAAATATACGCTTCGACCAGGGATGCAGGCGAGACATTCTGTATGTTCCGTATTACGCCTTTTACTCTGTATCTTTTGGAATCCACAGTAAACGACTTGCCGGCGGATTTGTTCCAGCCCAGAGCTTTTGCTGTCGAT
>JAITBC010000166.1 GCA_031283785.1 Tannerella sp.
ACGTCTTTTCAATAAAACATAAAAGTAAAGGACAATTTCATAACTCAAAGAGCGAATCTCAACAAAACGTCTTTTCAATTATCAATTGTCAATTATCAATTATCAATTGTCAATTATCAGTTGTCATATCGAATCTTAACAAAACGGTAACAAAATAGTAGAAATACTGTAATTATCTTGCCTTACTTTCGCAGCATGAACGAGTAACAATATAAGTAAGACAAAATTTTGATGAAAATGAGAACAACAATTCTGACAGCCGTCATCATGGCGGCCACTATGTCCGGCGCACAGGCACAACGTATAAAGGGATCCGACACGATGCTGCCGTTATCGCAAAAGGCGGCCGAAAAATTCCTGAAAGAGAATCCTTCACATTCGGTTACCGTAACCGGCGGTGGCAGCGGCGTCGGCATCACTGCATTGCTTGAGGGAACAACCGAGCTGGCGCAACTGTCGCGCAAAATAAAATTCGACGAAAGGAATAAATTGAAGGAAAAAGGCAAAACGGTGAAAGAGATAACGGCCGCCTACGATGCTTTGGCGGTTGTTGTACATCCGTCAAACAGGGTGACAAACCTCACCCGCGAACAGCTGGAAGGCGTCTTTACCGGAAAAATCAAAAACTGGAAAGACCTCGGCGGAGATGACAGGGCGATTATTGCGTACTCTCGCGAGACATCTTCAGGCACATACGAATTTTTCAAGGAGAACGTGCTGAAGAACAAAAATTACATGTCCGGCATCATGAGTATGCCGGCTACGGGCGCTATCATCCAGTCGATCAGTCAGACCCGAGGCGCTATCGGCTACGTAGGACTTGCCTACATTAACAGGGACGTAAAAGCCGTTCATGTTTCGTACGATCAGGGTAAGACTTACGTCGAACCGACCGTCGCCAACGCTAAAAACAAAACGTACCCGATTGTCCGTCCGCTATACTATTATTATGACGCTACGGCGGAAAGCAGGGTAAAACCGTTCATCGACTTCGTTTTATCACGTGAAGGACAAAAAATCGTTTCTGAGACGGGATTCGTAAGCGTAAATTAAGAATGATGAAAAAAATCACGGAACATACAGTACGCGGGATATTGACCTTTAGCGGCAGTATCACCAGCCTTACTGTTTTTCTCATCGTTATTTTTTTGTTTAAAGAAGGTTTGGGGTTGTTCAGCAGCCCGTCCGTCGAAAAAGGATATGCTCTTTGCCTCCATGCTTCCAACCCTTCCGAGCAGCTGACGCCGCAACAGATCAAACAAATATTCGATCTGGAAATCACCGACTGGAAAGACCTGGGCGGGAACGAAGGCGAGATCGTGCCTTTCCGTTTCGACGAAATATTTTCATTGTATTCCGATGAAGAGCTTGGAGAAGATTATGCATTGCTGCCGCAGCGTCTGGGCGACGTCATCGCCCGTACCCCGTCCGTCATCGCTTACCTTCCCGAACAGTATCTGCCCGTGGGAAACAGCTCGGTCAAAATACTGCCGTCGATGAACATCCGTCCCGTCGATTTTTTCAGCGGCCGTGAATGGTTGCCTACGGCTACGCCTTCGCCACAGTTTGGCGCGCTGCCGTTAATCATGGGCGCGTTGTGGGTCGGGTTTTTTGCCATCCTGATTGCGCTTCCGCTTGGTTTGGGTGTTGCCGTTTATATGTCGGAACTTGCCGGCGAGCGTATCCGTAAACTGTTTAAACCTGCAATCGAGTTGCTGGCCGGCATTCCTTCGGTTGTATACGGCTTCTTTGGTCTTGTCGTATTAGCGCCACTTATTCAGAAATCGCTCAACCTGCCTGTCGGCGAGACGGCTTTTGCCGGCAGTTTGATATTGGCAATCATGGCCTTGCCTACGATTATTACGATTGCCGAAGACGCGATGCGCTGTACGCCGCGAATGATGCGCGAAGCAAGTCTGGCATTGGGAGCGACACGCTGGCAGACGATTTACCGTGTAATCGTCCCTTACGCTTCTTCGGGAATTATGGCTGCTGTTGTGCTGGGTATCGGCCGTGCTGTGGGCGAGACAATGGCGGTGTTAATGGTGACGGGAAACGCTGCCGTGATGCCCCGTTCACTTTTCCAGTCCGTACGCACGATACCGGCAACCATTGCCGCCGAACTTGGAGAAGCGCCTGCCGGTGGCGCTCATTACCGGTCGCTGTTCCTCCTGGGATGTATCCTTTTCATTCTCACGACGGTTATCAGCGTATCGGCAGAACTCATCTCAAAACGTGGACACACAAATCAAAATTAATCAATCGCCATCGCAGCGCGTCAAACAAATCATGAACAAAAAGACAGAACAGAAAATAGCATTTATGATTTTCCGCCTTTTAGGATTGTTCGTTGTCGGGATTCTTTTCTGGATACTCGGATTTATCATTTACAACGGCATAGGCGTTGTGGATTGGGAATTTCTGACCACCGCCCCGACGGACGGGATGACGGCAGGCGGAATACTGCCTGCCATCGCAGGAACGCTGTGCCTGATAGCGGGAAGCATGATTCTTTCCTTTCCTCTCGGCGTCATGTCGGCTGTTTATATGAACGAATATGCCGGCGACGGCTGGGTTGTACGTTTTATCCGCATCATGACCAACAATCTGGGGAGTATACCGTCGATTGTATTCGGCCTGTTCGGAATGGCCTTATTTGTCAATACTCTGGGTTTCGGAGATTCCATCCTTGCCGGTTCATGTACGCTCGGCCTGCTGGTTTTACCCCTGATTATCCGCACGACGGAAGAGGCGCTGAAAGCAATCCCGGACGATTACCGGACAGGAAGCCTTGCTCTCGGGGCAACCGGACTGCAGACCATCCTGCGTGTGATATTGCCGATGGCGTTCCCTAACATAATCACGGGATTAATACTTTCTATCGGAAGGGTTTCGGGCGAAACGGCCCCGATCCTGTTCACGGTAGCCGCTTATTTCCTGCCGAAACTGCCGGACAGCATCTTCGACCAGGTAATGGCGCTTCCGTACCATTTGTATGTGATTGCTACCAGCGGAACAGACCTCGAAGCTTCCCGCCCGATTGCTTACGGGACGGCGCTGGTGCTGATAATCATTGTCCTGCTGATGAACCTGCTTGCAACGGCGCTGCGGAGATATTTCGGAAATAAAGTAAAAACGAACTGAACCGAAAACAAACGAATATTATGATACAGGCAAAAAATATCAACTTTTATTATGGCGACTTCCACGCATTAAAAAACATCAGTATGGAAATAAGCGCAAACACGGTAACGGCTTTTATCGGCCCTTCAGGTTGCGGGAAATCCACGTTCCTGCGCCTGTTCAACCGTATGAACGACTTGATCGACGGTACGCGCCTTGCCGGCGAATGTCTGATTGAAGGACGTAACATTTACCATAAGTCCGTACAGGTAGATGAATTGCGGAAAAAGGTAGGGATGGTATTTCAGAAACCGAATCCGTTCCCCAAGTCTGTCTTTGAAAATGTGGCATACGGACTGCGTGTCAACGGCATACGCGACAGGTCGCATATCGTCCGGCGGGTAGAAGAATCGCTGCAAGCCGCCGCCCTGTGGGATGAAGTGAAGGATAAACTGAAGAAATCGGCTTTCGAACTTTCGGGAGGGCAACAGCAGCGTCTTTGTATTGCCCGTGCACTGGCTATATCACCGTCCATACTCCTGATGGACGAACCGGCCTCGGCGCTCGACCCTGTTTCGACATCCCGGATTGAAGAACTCATCCATATCCTCAAAAAAGACTATACCATCGTCATCGTAACCCACAATATGCAACAGGCTGCCCGCATAAGCGGCAAAACCGGCTTTTTCATGCTCGGCGAACTGATTGAGTATAACGATACAAAAAAAATCTTCCTGAATCCGGACAGGGAAGAAACGCAAAATTATATAACCGGACGCTTCGGATAGTAAACGATTCGTAACGGTGAACTTACTGTTTTAATTTTTAATTATTATGATGCATACCGAAAAAGAACTGCAATCTTTAAAAGAAGAAGTAAATGAGATGTGGAAGCTGGTGCTTTCGCAGCTTGAGAAATCAAAGCAAGCGTTGCTGAACGGAGATTTTGAACTGGCAAGGGAAATCGTCAGCCGCGAAAAACGTGTAGATGCTTTCGAACTGAAGATTGAAAGCGACTGCGAAAATTATATTGCCCTCTACAGCCCTGTCGCCGTCGATCTGCGGCTGGTACTTTCGCTGATTAAGATAATCATCACGCTCGAACGTATCGGCGATTTTGCCGAAGGAATTGCGCGGCATGTGATCGATGACGACTGTAATAAAATGAACCCGCAGGTAATGGAAGAACTGCAGGTTGAAAAGATGTTCGACATACTGCTTGCCATGCTCTCCGACTGTTTCGTCGCTCTCGAAGCTGAAAATACGCGTGCCTCAGGGAAAATCCTGGCTAAAGACGACGAAATAGACACGCTTTATCACGATTCGCTGGCCATATTGACAAAATGTATGGGAAACGACGCCAGACTTATCCACTGCGGGCTGAAACTGTTACTGCTCATCCGGAAACTCGAACGTATCGGCGACCATTGCAGCAATATTATGGAAGAAATTGTATTTTATGTCGACGCCAAAGTGTTGAAACACGGGAAAAGATCGGACTGAAAAAAAAAGATACATGTGGAAAAAAAACGGAAATCTTCAACAGCCGGCTCATGATTATTTTTTACTTTTGCAAAAAATATAAGAATTACGCCACCGTACAGAAATGGAAATCGATTGAATTATAAAAAAAATGGAAAAACAACGGATTTTTATCGTCGACGACGACCCGAATATATGTGAGATACTTTCATATAACCTCATAAGCGAAGGTTATGAAACCGTTTTGGCCTGTTCGGCCGAAGAAGCCTTCGGAAAATTGTCGTCCGACTTTTCACTGATTCTGCTTGACGTCATGATGGGTGGAATATCGGGATATCAGTTTGCCCGGACTTTGCGAAGTATGGAAAACGAGATACCGATTATCTTCCTTACGGCAAAAAACACCGAGAACGATATGTTAACAGGTTTTTCCGTAGGAGCCGACGATTATATTTCCAAACCGTTTTCCCTGAAAGAAGTCTCGGCACGGGTGAAAGCCGTCCTGAAGCGTCGGCAGGCAAAACCCGTACCGACGGTAAACAGGTTTGTTTTCAAAGATATTACCATTGATTTCGATATAAAAGAGGTGACAATTGCCGGAAAAAGCGCAGGAGTTACAAAAACCGAGTTTGAAATCATGGCTTTCCTTGCTAAAAATCAGGACCATATCTATTCCCGTGAAGAACTGATCAATCATATCTGGGAAAAATCACCTTATATCACGGAACGTACGGTTGATGTACATATCACGCGCCTGCGTAAAAAGCTGGGAGAATACGGTTCGCTGATTTCAAACAGGTCGGGATACGGTTACCGGTTCAATATCAGTAATCACAGGAAATAATAAAACAGCGGGACAACGCGGGGTTAATATCAACAGTGAAAGTGATATGCAACAGAGACATCGTTTACGCCCGGTATACAACATTTGACGCTCGCAGTATATGAAAGTGACATACAAACAAAAACTGTTTTTCTACTTCGTCGTTATTTTCTCCCTGTTCACAGCGGGAATAATCATTTTTGAACGGTCGCGTGACCGGAAATTCCGAACCGAGGCGCTACAGGAAAAATTAGACGCTTACACCCTTATCATCAGGAATGTCATTGAACGATATCCCGAATCCGTCGAAGCTATTGACAGTATATCCGCACTGTTCCCTTACAATCTGCGCATTACACTGATAAGCCGACAGGGGAATGTCGTCTATGACAGCGCCATCGAAGAAACAGGCCGGCTGGAAAACCATGCCGCACGACCGGAGATCATTCAGGCACAAAGAAACGGGAGCGGCGCCGACATACGGTTTTCAACCTCAAATAACCTTGAATATATTTACTACGCCAAACGGTTTACCGATTATTTTATCCGGGTAGCTTTCCCTTATGACATTCAGATACAGCATTTCCTGAGATCGGACAACCGTTTCCTGTACTTCATCATTATACTGTTCCTTATTATGCTGGCATTGATTAATTTTGTCGCCGGACGGTTCGGGAAATCGATAAAACAGCTTAAAGAGCTTGCCCTGTCGGCCGGAAACGGGAACATAAATACATCCATCAAATTTCCCAATGACGAATTAGGTGAAATAGGATCGAAAATCAAAGAAAATTACGAACAAATCACCCGGAATAAGAAAAAGATCTCCCTCGAACGCGAAAAATTGCTCCAGCATGTTCATATCTCCGGCGAAGGCTTATGTTTTTTTTCGCACGACAGGAAAGTCGAATTTTATAACGGCCTGTTCATTCAATACCTTAATTTCCTGACCGATGAGTCTACATCCGATCCTTTGACGATTTTTGCGGAAGCAAAATTTACGGAAACCGTTGCTTTCCTGTCACACTCTCCGGCACAGGACAACTATTTTGAAACATTAATCCACTGTCAGGGACGCTTCTTCAATATACAGGTGAATCTGTTTGAAGACCAAAGCTTCGAAATCATTATAAACGACATCACCCACCAGGAAAAAACACGCCGTCTAAAACAGGAAATGACGGGAAACATTGCACACGAACTGCGGACGCCCATCACAAGCATACGCGGGTATCTGGAACTGATTCTTTCGCAATCGCCCGATGCCGGAACAACGAAAACGTTTACGGAAAAAGCATTCAATCAAACATTAGTCCTCTCGGAGTTGATTCAGGATATGAGCCTGATTTCGAGAATCGAGGAAACGCCTCGCTCCTTCCGGCTTGAAGCCGTCAACCTGAACGAATTGCTTCAATCTCTGAAAAATGACCTGAAGAAAGATCTGCAAAGCAAAAACATCCAAATGAGATGCGATATAAGCGACGATATCGTCATCAACGGCAACCAGAACCTGCTATATTCCGTCTTCCGGAATCTGACGGATAATGTAATCCGCTATGCAGGCGAAAACATTGAAATCCACATTTACAAATACGGAGAAGACAAAGATTTTTATTATTTCACATACGCCGATACCGGCGTCGGTATTCCCGACGAACAGCATCTGAAGCGTTTATTCGAACGTTTTTATCGCGTAAACGAAGGACGCACGCGCGACACGGGAGGTTCGGGTTTAGGCCTTTCTATCGTCAAAAACGCCATCCTGTTCCACAAAGGAAATATCATTGTAAAAAACAGGGCAGGGGGCGGTTTGAAATTTATTTTCAACCTGCCGAAGTGTAAAAAATAAGCGCATAAACCGGATTGGCGGTTTATGCGCTTATTTTATTATGACGGCGGCGAATAAAAAAATTCTCAATCACCCGATCATCTCGGCGCTTCGTTTGATAAAACGGCTCAAAGATTCGCCTTTCAACATGCCGTTACTTAGCAGCGCCAAGTCAATGAGTTGACTTACCAACCGGTTTTCTTTCGCATATTCGGCGAATATCTGATTGCGTTGCTGATGCAGTTCATCCAATTTTTTATTGGTATTTGTCATATCTTCTTTTTCAGCCTCCGTTATTTCCTCCTGTTTTTTCCTGTTTTGGATTTCACGCAGGTCATGTTGACGGGCTTCCCATCCTTTTATATCATTCAGTATGGGTTCCACTTTATCGGTGCAGGCTTTTTCCCCGTCTTCAAGAATGTTCTTCACTAATTTATGATCGGTATTCAGGACAAGGTTATAACTGTCGGGAAGTTCGCCGTAGAACGACATTCCCGGCTGTATGGACGCCATATCGCGCATACGGCGCATGTATTCGCTTTGCGTAAGTACGACAGGGTTTGATTCCGCCCCCAACGCTTCGAACGAGACGTAGAAATCCGTTTTTTCGATTGCCGGTATCCGGCTTTTGAAAATTTCCTGCAAAGCGTTTTTTTGATCTTCATTAAGATTCACTGCCTGTCCATCTTCTTTGCGGATAATATTCCCGATCGTATCGCTATCGACCCTTACGTAGCGCGTCTTTTCAAATTTCTGTTCCAGATGACCGATCATCGGCATATCCAGCTGTCCGTCGAGCAACAGCACACTGTATCCTTTGTCTTTCGCCGCCTGTATGTAACTGTACTGGTCATTCGGACTGGTTGAATACAGGTATACAAGCGTACCGTCCTTATCCGTCTGGCCATCTTTAATCAGCGCCTTATATTCATCGAATGTAAAATACTTTCCGTCAACATCTTTGAACAGCCCGAATTTGAGGGTGCGTTCGTAAAATTTTTCATCGATGAGCATGCCGTACTGGATAAAAATTTTCAGGTCGTTCCATTTATTTTCGAACTGAGCGCGATCGTTTTTAAAAATCTCCTCCAGACGGTCGGCTACTTTTTTCGTTATATGCGTCGAAATTTTCTTTACATTCTGATCGCTCTGCAGATACGAGCGCGATACGTTAAGCGGTATATCCGGCGAGTCAAGCACACCATGCAGCAAAGTCATAAATTCCGGCACAATGCCCTCCACCGAATCGGTCACAAAAACCTGATTGCAATACAGTTGTATCTTATTCTTGTGAATATCCATATTGGTCCTGATGCGCGGGAAATACAGGATGCCGGTCAAGTTAAAGGGATAATCGACATTCAGGTGTATCCAGAACAGCGGTTCTTCGCTCATCGGATAAAGTTCACTGTAAAAAGTTTTATAATCTTCATCTTTCAGATCGCCGGGTTTACGTGTCCAGGTCGGATTCACATCATTTATTACGTTATCTTCATCCGTATCAACATATTTGCCGTCTTTCCATTCCTGTTTTTTCCCGAAAACAATGGGAACAGGCAGGAATCGGCAGTATTTCGTAAGTAATTCCGTTATCTTGCTTTTCTCGAGGAAATGTTTGTTTTCATCGTCTATGTAGAGGATAATATCCGTCCCGCGTTCTTCCTTTGTCGTTTCAGCCATCTCATATTCGGGCGTACCGTCACAGCTCCATTTCACGGCAACCGCATCTTCACGATAAGATTTAGTAATAATTTCAACTTTTTCGGACACCATGAATGATGAATAAAATCCCAAGCCGAAATGTCCGATGATGGATGCTGCATCGTTCTTATATTTTTTCACAAATTCTTCCGCACCTGAAAAAGCAATCTGATTGATATATTTCTCGATCTCCCCGGCCGTCATACCGACGCCCCGGTCCGATACAATCAGTTTCTTACCGTCAATACGAATACGAACGGACGCATCGTCAAGTTCGCCCTTAAACTCGCCTACGGACGAAAGCGTTTTCAGTTTTTGTGTCGCGTCAATGGCGTTCGACACAAGTTCGCGCAGAAAGATATCATGATCGCTGTATAAAAATTTCTTGATTATCGGGAATATATTTTCACTCGTAACCCCGATATTACCTTGTTTAGTTTCCTTTTTTGCCATATTTGTTTGGTTTTAAATTAATTTTTTCCGTCATCATAAAGCGCAAAAAAAATGCCAGACACGTAATGCCTGACATTTTGTCGCTCACAATCATATTTTTCAATTCTCCACTAAAGATACGGAATGTATAATTTTATCATTTTCTTTGTTATAATCCAACAATATCGTATCCCCTTCTTTTACTTTTTCCCGGACAATGATATCTGCCAATTCGTCTTCAATATATTTCCGGATAGCGCGTTTCAGCGGACGTGCGCCGAATTGGACATCATATCCTTTGGATGCAATAAAATTTTTGGCAACATCCGTCAGATTAATATGGTATCCTGCCTGGCCGATCCGTTCGAATACGTTCTTCAGTTCTATATCAATAATACGATTTATAGCTTCTTTCTCAAGCGGATCAAAAATGACGATGTCCTCTATGCGATTAATAAATTCGGGAGCGAAAGCCTTATTCAGCGCCTTTTGTATCACATTATGTGCAAACGTTTTATCCGTTATGTCGTCGCCGCCGGAATGAAACCCGATACCACGTCCGAAATCCTTCAACTGTCGCGTTCCGATATTGGATGTCATTATAAATATCGTATTTTTAAAATTGATATGACGGCCGAGGCTATCGGTCAGATGCCCCTCGTCAAGCACTTGCAATAAGAGGTTGAATACATCGGGATGCGCTTTCTCCATTTCGTCGAGCAATACGACGGAATAAGGATGCCGACGTACTTTCTCGGTCAACTGGCCTCCTTCTTCGTATCCTACATATCCCGGAGGTGCGCCGATCAGCCGCGATACGGCAAATTTCTCAAGATATTCGCTCATATCTATGCGTATCAACGAATCGACCGAACCAAATAAATATTCGGCCAACACTTTTGTCAAATATGTTTTACCAACACCTGTCGGCCCAAGAAACATAAACGTACCGATCGGTTTATTCGGGTCCTTAAGGCCTATACGGTTTCGTTGTATCGCTTTCACGATCTTGTGTACCGCGTCGTCCTGACCGATTATTTTCCGTTTCAGGACATCTTCCATTTCCAGTAAGCGTGCATTCTCCGTTTTCGCTATCCGCTGTACGGGGACTCCCGACATCATTGCTACAACCTCCGCCACTTTATCTTCATCGACCGTCTCGCGATGTTCCTGCATTTCGCGTTCCCATTTTTCCTTAGCGGAATCCAGTTCCGAAAGCAACTGTCGTTCCTTGTCGCGGAAATTTGCAGCCAGTTCGAAGTTCTGCGATTTTACCGCCGCATGTTTCTCTTCTTTAACCGTTTCTATTTGTTTCTCTAATTGCTCAATGTAAGGAGGCACAACAATATTGGAAATATGCATGCGCGAACCGGCTTCATCCATGGCATCTATTGCTTTGTCAGGGAAATTTCGGTCGCTGATATAACGGTCCGTCAGTTTAACGCAAGCTTCAAGTGCGCTGTCCGTATAATGTGTATTATGATGATCTTCGTAACGACCTTTGATATTATGCAATATCTGCAGCGTTTCGTCGGGAGTTGTCGGGTCGACAAGCACCTTCTGGAAGCGACGTTCCAACGCCCCGTCTTTTTCTATATTTTTACGGTATTCGTCCAGTGTTGTAGCGCCGATACATTGTATTTCACCACGCGCCAAAGCCGGTTTCAGCATATTCGCCGCATCCATCGAACCGGAAGCCGAACCTGCGCCGACGATTGTATGAATCTCGTCGATAAACAAAATGATATTCGGATTTTTAGACATTTCATTAAGAATGGCTTTTATCCGTTCTTCAAATTGCCCTCTGTATTTAGTTCCCGCAACAATCGCCGCCATATCGAGGCTCACGACCCGCTTATCAAATAAAACACGGGATATCTTATGTTGCACGATACGTAAAGCCAGTCCTTCAACAATTGCCGATTTTCCCACGCCGGGTTCACCGATAAGTATCGGGTTATTCTTTTTACGCCGGCTCAGAATCTGTGCCAGACGTTCTATTTCCCTGTCACGGCCTACAATAGGGTCCAAGCGTCCCTCTGCTGCCGCACGCGTAAGATCAAATCCGAAATTATCAATTACCTGCGTATCGGTATTGGGCTTAGCGGTTTGCGTCGTGCTGCCGCTTTCATGTGCTCCGGAAGAACTTTTTCTTCCGGATGATGACATGCCGAACGAATCGTCGTCATCGTCGTCATCGTCATTATCCGTATAACCGTCACTTATGTCGTCGTCATCATCATTATTATTATATTCTTCCGGTTGTTTCAGGATGTCTCTTGACAATTTGTCATAAAGATGATCCCTGTCATTGACAATCCAGTCATATATCACATCATAATTAATGCCTTTCCCTTCAAGATATCCTGTAACAACATTAACCTTTTCTTTCAGTATAGACAGTAACAAATGTTCCGTCCCGGTCTGAATACTCTTTAACCGACGCGATTCGAGCATACTCAGGCGCAACGCCTGTTCCGCCGTCTTACTTATTACAATATCGTTTAGTGAAGCAGTCGTCTCCGTATCTACCACATTACGTACTTCATGCTCTATCATCTTCTTCAATTCCAACATATCAATATCCATGGAGCGTAAAATCTGACATGCTTTACCTTTCCCTTCGCGGATAAGGCCGAGCATCAGATGTTCCGTTCCTATATAACTGTTCTGAAGTCTCGACGCTTCTTCACGACTATATTCTATCGCCTCGATAAGTCTTTTCGTATAATTATTTTTCATCATATCTGAAGCTTTCTGTTTTTCGTTTTTTTGTCATTTAGTTAATGTATGGGTTTTTACAAATACCATGCCATTACATATAGATCATTTAACATGAACCGCTTTACCGTGTCTTCCGGAAACACTTACAACATATATTCCGGGATTCAGAGGAATATCGGTGCGTCCTTCCCTTACATTATTATAATATACACATTTGCCGCCTGTCGAATAAATACCGACGTCGGCAGGAGAGGCTGTGACAACATGCACAAAACCTTTACCCGCATAAACAGAACCTGTCGAAGGCTCTTCCGTAACCGGATTTGACACATCCCGCCTTTTCATCGTCACGTCATAACGAAGAACCATTTTAGGGAAAGTATTATTTTCGATTCTGCATATCAAATCTATTTCTGCATAAGACTCGTCGAAAACAAAAATGCCGTTTTCCCTCATTTCGGGCTTAATCCAGGTTAGTCCCTTATTCCATGTATAACGTGAGATAATGCCGTCCAATTCGTAATAGCGACTGAAATCGGCGCTATCTATAACGGCTTCCGTCGTTCGGTTGTGTTGTGGAGAATAAATGTATTCCGTATAATCCGGCAGTATGGGAGGCAGAGTACAAAAATCCAGATTATTATCTTTACAATTAAGTACACTCAGTGACGAACTTTCCGGCAGTTTCAAAGAATCCAATAAATTATTATTGCAAACAAGCGTTTCAAGCAATAAACAATCTTCTATATACAGCTCTTTCAACCTGTTATTATAGCATTTCACAGTATGCAAAGCCGTACATCCGGCGAGATCCAGCACCTCCAGTTCGTTATCGCTGCAGTCGATACTCGGTAATACGGGACAGTTTACGACATTTAAAGACGACAGGTTATTTCTTGCGCAAGCGAAATCAAACAAAAACTCCTTGTTGGAAATATCTATTTCCGTCAGATTATTAGCCGGACATAAAAGCTCTTCCAACCGTGGACAGTTCCGCACATTTATATAGGAAAGCTCATTATTGATGCAATAAATGGTCTCTATTTTCTTGTTATTGGAAAAATCCAAAGATTTAACGCTGTTATTGGTGCAACAAATAAATGTCAATTCGGGATTATTTGACAGATCTATTTCTTTAATATTATTATGGGTAACACGCAAAAATGTCAATTTATTATTTGTCGTCACATCTAATGCTTCCAGATTATTTCCATAAAAATCTATCGCCCTCAGCAAAACGGCGCCTGTAACATTCACCGAATTTATCATGTTGGAACTGCAATATAAAGCTTGTAAAGTCTGAAAATCGCTAAAATCCATATTCCCGGAAAGTTTTTTATTCTGCCAGTCCACCCCATTCAATGAACGTGTATTATTATTACTCCATGATAAACCTGCGACAAGTCCCCAGTTTATCCCATCCATACTTTCAACGCCTAACTGTTGATAATTTTTCACTCCCGGCTCGGCAGATTCCTGCAAAAGAAATTGACGCAACTTTGCCGTCTCATTACTGTTGTAAGGTTCTTGAGCCTGTACTTCGAATCCTAAAACGACACACCGGAGTAAACAACCAATCCATAAAATAGTTTTCATCTGTATACTTATTTAGCAACAACTTACAAAGATAATGTCTTAAATATAAAAAACAGAATTTTTTATGTTAAAAATGATTATCACACAATCATTTATTCAAAACGACTTAGTCTCCATTCATACACCTTATGCGTATCTTTCAGCAATAACAGGGCTTTTTCCCTGCTTTCCGCATCAAGATATAAAGGAGTAGTATATTCCGCCGTCAGCGTATTTTTTTCCGCATCGAGACTGTATTTCACCAGAAAAATATCCGATATCGGATTCATTTCGGAAGTCTCTCCGGAAGCATGTCCGGCATCGTCTTTCAGAAACCAGTCTGCCGTCACCGGAGTATATAACTCCTCTGCCGGCAGGATATTCCAGTCTGTCGTATAAAAAACGACGCGGCTATCTGCAACAGGAGCATATGCCGTCGTTATCATACATATTATATGTGTATTATTAACAAGCGGTAAAAGTTTCATTTCTACCGTACTACGTCCGGTAGATTGCAACAGCAGGTAGTTGTCCGTAAGCTTCAGCAATGTAGACTTTCCCTGCATCGTATTCTCCAGCGTGGCGGTTTTACCGGATTTATACAGGTCTGCAAGGTCTTTCCGCCATGCTTCTTCCAGCTGAACAATGATACCTTCCGGCATCGCTATAAAAAGTTTTTCAATATGCTGCGCAATAATGGAGCAAAATGTTCCCAAAACAAATAACAAACTAAAAATCAATCGTTTCATATTATAAACATCGTTATCTCGCCCCCAAATGTAAGAAAATCATTCCTAATATCGTCGGAAATATATCAAATGTTATGTTTTTTTTTAAAACACCGCTCTATCCTGTACGTTCGCAGCGTACGACAATGTGACGGAAACAAAATCTGTATGACGGCATTACCGTCCGGCGATTTCTTCTTACACATATCATAATATCCTGATAAAAAAGCCGACAGGAAAGGCGGTAGAACCCACACAGTCATCATTTTAACGTCTTATCATAAAAAAATACGGTCGGGATATGCGATATCGACCAGCGCAAGTCCTTTGGCCGGAGCAGAGGTCCCGGCTCTACGCCGGTCTTTGGCCTCTATGATATCCCTAAAATCCTGCACGGTAATTTTCCCGCGTCCCACATCCATCAATGTGCCGACAACAGCTCTGACCATATTACGTAAAAAACGGTCTGCTGCGATTACAAACACCCACGTCCGGCCGTCTTGATTATGGTACTCATCGTACCTGTTCCAGCCGGCTTCAATTATCCGGCAGTTATTCGTTTTAACGTCCGTATGCAATTTGCTGAAGCTTGTAAAATCCGTATGTTCAAATAAAACTTTACAAGCCTCGTTCATTCTGTCAAAATTCATATTACGTAATGAGATGCGGCAAATCCATTCGTTGGCAAACGGATTTTTCCTGTCTGTAATATAATAATTATATGTACGTGAAAGGGCGTCAAAACGTGCGTGTGCGTTTTCGTTAACGGCAACAATGTTGTATACGGCAATATCTTCAGGCAACATGCGGTTTAATTTATCCGCCAGTTGCGACGGATTTCCCACCGCTACGGATACATCGAAATGAGCAACCATCTTGCTGGCATGAACTCCAGCATCCGTCCGTCCGGCGCCGACAACGGCAACGACTTGCCGTAGCACAAGCGAAAGAACCTCTTCCAGGCGCTGTTGTACGCTCATGCCGTTCGGTTGACGCTGCCATCCGCAATAACGAACGCCGTTATAAGCCAGATAAATAAAATAACGACTCACTTCTTTTTATTCTTCGACGGCACAAAAATATAATAAAAACAGCAATAATCCCCGACATCTCAAAAATAACTCATTGTTTTACGGTGACATTGACGTCATCATCATAATTGAAAATTTTAATAACCGACGCATCCAAATCCGCTTTTACCTCCGGACTGATATATAATGTCGTGATATTATTGAATGTACAGTCAAAACAGGTTATATTTTTCAGCATACTGATATCAAGCTCGCCGGATATTTGATTGTCATGACAATTTAATAACGATATGTTATCATTCGCCGAAATATCCAGTGCCTGCAGATTGTTATTCTCACAGGATAAAGAAGTCAGTTTCGGATTGCCGCTCAGGTCTAACTCCGTCAATCCGCAATGTGCGCAAGACAGTGTACGTAACGCTTCATTTCCACTTACATCCAAACCTTCTCCGCTTAAATCGTTTTTGGCACATGTGAAAGATATAAGTTTTTTATTATTGCCGATATCAATAACGGTCAACTTATTATTGGAACAGTTAAAATCATACAGTTCCGAATGATCATTTACATCCAGATTCTTTATTTTATTATCTGCACACGAGAATTCCTTCAATAACATATTATTGCTGATATCGATTTCTTCCAGTTCGTTTTCGTCGCAAATCAGGGTCTCCAGTTTCGTTAGCGAACCGGTCTCCAGTTCTTCTATTTTATTATTTCTGAAATCCACATATTTTAGAGCCGTGTTCTTGCTGATATCAACGGATGATATCTGATTATCCCGGCAAATCAGATTCTCTAAAGACTTAAAATATTCAATCCCTCCCAGCGATGTGATATTTTTCGACCGGCAATCCAGTTCTGTAATTTTTGATACTTCAACGGTGGATATCAGGCCGTTTTCATCACTATCGAATCCTTTATCCATCAAAAATTTCTCAAAATTGGGATCAGGGAAATTGATCGGCGTTCCTTCCTGTTTGTTAACCGTCACGATACATGGGGCGGATTTGCCGTCAGCCTGCGCCGTAATTATGGTTGTTCCAAACGAAACGGCTGTCACATTTCCGTTTTCATCGACCGTAGCGATAGCCTGATCTTGGCTTGTCCATATAACCGTCTGATTTGTCGCATCAACAGGAGTTATCGTTGCATTTATCCGAACCGTTCCGCCTTCGGTCAACGTTACTTCCGTTTTATCAAGCATTATATCTGTCACCGGAACATATGTCGGATTGATGACAATAACGCACGAATCTTTGATATCTTCGTTTTCATTTGCCATCGCAACGATTGTTACACGACCCGCCGCAATCGCATTAACCCGGCCTGTTGCGATATCGACAGTCGCCTTATGACTATCTTTACTGTACCATATCACCTCTTTGGAGGTGGCATTGGACGGTTCGATCCGGACCGACAGCAGGATTTCCCCGCCGATATCCATGGCGTGTGTCGACGGCTCGACATGAAGGCTCGTTATCTTTATATATAAAGGCGACACCGTCACAGAGCAAACAACAGACCGGCCACCGGCCGATGCCGTGATATTTGCCGTGCCGACACCAACCGCCAGTACCAGCCCGTCGTCGTCGACCGTAGCAACCTGAGTGTTACTGCTTTCCCATTCAACCGTATATACGTTGCCATCCGACGCGCTGACCGTAGCTTCCAATTTTTCAGAATCGTTCATCGTCAGATTTAGAATCGTTTTATTCAATGTAATGAGTATGTCAACGGAAGCAGGCACTACCGTCACGGCACAAGTTGCAGATACATCTCCCGCCTTTGCCGTAATGACCGTAGATCCCAGTCCTGCCGCTTTAACTGCGCCTTCGTCATCAACAACCGCTATCTGCGGATTCTGACTTGACCATGTCACCGTATCCGTTGTATTAGCGGGGAAGACCGTCGCTTTCAATGTCTCTTCGGCGTTCTCCGACAGGGAAACAGACGTTTTATTAATCTCTATTTTCGTAGCAGGAATCCGCTGTTTAGTCACGGTAACGTCACATACTGCCGAGCAGTTCCCGCTTTGGGCCGTGATCTTTGCCGTCCCTTCCGCAAGCGCCGTAACCTTGCCGTGCGCGTCGACTGCCGCCACCGCTGTATGATCGCTTACCCAAGTCACCGTCTTATTGGCAGCATCGACCGGTTTAACCGTAGCTATGAGTGTGAAAGATGTCCCTGTCACGAGAGTCAGCGTTTGCTTGTCGATTTCAACGCTTTCCACTTCAATATTTTTATTTATCACCGTAACGACGCACGAAGCCTTCTTTCCATTCAATGATTCGGCCGTGATGACAGCTGTTCCGGAACTTATCGCTCTAACAACCCCGTCGGCGACGGTAGCCACATCGTCGTTCGAACTTTTCCATGTTACCGTTTTAACGGTAGCATCTGCGGGAACAATTGTCACTGTTAGCGTTATCGATTCTCCTTCCGATAAATTTACCGAAGTCTCGTTTAAAGAGAGACTCTCCACTTCAATAATGCTTCCTTCGAGTACTTCGTTCCCGGGAGAACAGGAAACAACAAGTAAAACTGAAAAAATTATATTCCCAAAAGTATGCAAAATATCCAAAATGCATAATTTATGCCTCAAAACACCTGTTTTCATAGACAATTTTAATCAAACAAATAACACAAACACCTATTCTTTACATATTCAAATAAACGACAATACATAAGCACATGATTAATTTACAGATTTACGAATATCGCTCTCATTTTTCCATCTTCACATCAAATTCGTATACATCCGAAGGATTCGTCCTTTTCAACGTTACTAAAGAGACATCTTTACCTACCCGTATCCCCTCTTGAAACAAACGAAGATCAACCGTTTTATATGCCAGTTCCGGATGATTGTTATCGCGGCTAAGGTGGCACAGCCAGATGTTTTTAAGTTTCGGCGAATAATTTACAGCCAGAAACTCTGCCGCGTCACGATTGCTCAGGTGCCCCGACATGCTTGACACACGTTCTTTCAGAAATTCGGGATATATGCCTGACGACAACATCTCTTCATCATAATTAGCTTCGAGTACCAGATGGTTCGCACCTCTGACATATTTACTTACCGTATCTGTGATATGACCGACATCCGTCACAATAACAAACGTTTGATCCCCATATACGATCGAATATCCTACATTGTCGCTACTGTCATGAGGAACATCAAATGCCGTAATGTTGAGATCACGTATCATAAACGGCTTCTCTTTCTCAATTACACGCCGCGACCGGACGAGGGCTTCTTCTACGTAACGGCTCCGGCTTATTCCGGCATGAACCGGCTCCGTCGCATATACCGGAATATTCAAAGATTCGCCGAGATATCCTACCGATTTTATATGATCGGCATGATCATGTGTTATCAATATCGCATGTATCTTCTCAAATTCAACGCCATGCTCTTTAAGTATTTTTTTTATCTGACGCACGCCTATACCGGCATCAACAAGGATACCGTATGATGATGTCCCGATATAGTAACAATTACCGCTGCTTCCGCTAGCCAGACTAAAAAAATACAACTTCTCCATTCCCTTTCACTTTACAAATACGAAAAAAATTTTTCCTTTTGTTATCAACATTTGCAGGCAAAGATAATTATTTATCACTTTTATACAAAATATCCGGGATGCTCCTGAAAATTATGCGGTCGGACCCCTTACGGCGTCGCCTGGAGAGCGGATTCCACTACCTGCATTACGTCCGACACA
>JAITBC010000168.1 GCA_031283785.1 Tannerella sp.
AAAGCGATCGAGGAAAAGGATAAAGCGATCGAGGAAAAGGAGAAAGCGATCGAAGAAAATAAGAAAGCGATTGAAGAAAATAAGAAAACAATCGAGGAAAAAGATAAAGCGATCGAGGAAAAAGATAAAGCGATCGAAGAAAAGGAAAAAACGATTGAAGAAAATAAGAAAGCAATCGAAGAAAAGGAGAAAATAATTGCTGAATTGGAGCGTTCTCTTAGGGATAAACAAGTTTGAATAGTTAAAGACGTCAACACGGAAGCGCATCTCTTTATCGGCATCTTTTTGTGTACCGGTATATACTATCCGTGAAGAACTGAAAAAGAAAGGCATTCGTTATAACCGGGAGCATATATGCAACATCATGTCATCACATACGCTGCCAATGCATGTGTCCGGTTACATGACACAGTTGTGCGAATGAACTGGCCGCAAGTTGGGGTTAATGGGCTTCTTTGTTGAGTAATTCTAATCGCTTCATACTGTCGGTTACGCCTCTTTCTTTTTCTTTCCTGACTTTCCGGAAAATCTTGTTTTCGCCGGTTTCTCTGCTGCTTCCGCGATGATCGTTTGACATTCCTCGAACGTCAGCGACGTGGGATCGACGCTTTTGGGTATACGGTAATTACTTCCTTTATAGGTGATGTAAGGCCCATATTTGCCATTCAGGATCTCTAATTCGGTATCCTCCTTGAATGTCTTAATATGGCGTTCCTGTTCTTTTTTTTGTTTCTCTTTGATAAGCCCCATGGCTTCGTCCAATGTTATGCTTAAAGGAGTCATTGTTTTCGGTATGGAGATAAACATGTTGTTATACCGGATAAACGGGCCAAAACGGCCTGTGCCTGCAATGATATCATCCCCTTCATACTCGCCTACCGTACGTGGAAGCTCGAAAAGTTTCAACGTTTCTTCGAGTGTGATTGTCTCGATAGACTGGCTTTTCATTAATGAGGCGAACTGCGGTTTGTCCTTCTTGTTGTCGGGATTGGCCTGTCCGATTTGTGCGATAGGGCCATAGCGTCCGATTTTGACGAAGACGGGTTTCCCGCTTTTGGGGTCGATGCCCAATTCGCGTTCGCCGACTTTATGTTCTGTTTTTACCGCCGCCGTAGCTTCGACGATCGGATGAAATATTTTATAAAATTTATTCATCGCTTTTGTCCATTCCAACTGTCCCTCGGCTATGGTGTCGAACTCTTTTTCTACGTTCGCGGTGAAGTTATAATCCAATATATTCGGGAAATATTCCATCAGGAAATCATTCACTACCGCACCGATATCCGTAGGTATCAGTTTGTTGCGGTCGGCGCCCGTTATTTCATTTTTATCCGTATCGGATATTTTCCCGTTTTTAAGCATCAGGATATTATAGTTGCGTTCTTCGCCATCTTTGTCTCCTCTGATTACGTATTCGCGGTTGTGCACGGTCTGTATGATCGGGGCGTAGGTAGACGGGCGTCCTATTCCTAATTCTTCTAGACGGTGGACGAGGCTTGCCTCCGTATATCTCGGCGGACGCTGCGTGAACCGTTCCATCGCAATAATGTCCTTCAATGAAAGCGTTTCGTTTATATTCACCGGTGGAAGGAGGCTGTTCTCCTGCTCGTTTTCGCTGTCTTCATCGATACTTTCCATGTATACATGCAGGAACCCGTCGAATGTTACGATTTCGCCCGTAGCGACAAACTTATCTTCCTGCTTGTTGCTTATGTTGATGGTGATGGTGGTGCGTTCAAGTTCGGCATCGGCCATCTGGCAGGCGATCGTACGTTTGAAAATGAGGTCGTATAATTTTTTTTCCTGTATATTTCCGCTTATCTCCGGCGCGCTCATGTATGTCGGACGGATCGCTTCGTGCGCTTCCTGCGCACCTTTGCTCTTTGTATGATATTTACGGAGTTTGTGATAGCTCTCGCCGTAAGACCCGACAATAGCTTCTTTACTTGTGTTCAGCGCTAAATCACTCAGGTTAACCGAGTCGGTACGCATATAGGTGATGTATCCCGATTCGTACAGGCGTTGCGCGATCATCATCGTCTGCGACACGGAAAATCCGAGTTTGCGGGCTGCTTCCTGTTGCAGCGTGGACGTGGTGAACGGAGGCGCAGGGGATTTTTTTACCGGCTTTTTTGTGATGTCTTCGATGACGAAATCGGAACCTTTGCACGATTTCAGGAATGTTAACGCCTCTTTTTTATCCCTGAATCTTTTATTTAATCTTGCATAGAGCAAAGTCGTTTCATCCGGCAGGATGAAAGTAGCGGTCACACGATATGAAGCTTCGATTACGAAATTGTTTATTTCCCGTTCACGTTCGACAATCAGGCGGACAGCTACGGATTGTACGCGTCCGGCGGATAACGCCGGTTTAACCTTCCGCCACAGTATGGGAGATAACTCAAAGCCGACGATCCGGTCGAGCACGCGGCGTGCCTGTTGTGCATTTACGAGATTCAAATCGATGTCCCTCGGATTTTTTAACGCATTTAATATTGCCGTTTTGGTAATTTCATGGAAAACAATACGTTTTGTGTTGTCCGGATTAAGTTCAAGCACTTCCGAAAGATGCCATGCGATGGCCTCTCCTTCGCGGTCTTCATCGGAAGCAAGCAGTATCTCGTTTGCCGATGAAGATTCTTTTTTTAGTTCCGAGACTATTTTTTTCTTATCGGCCGGTATCACATACTCGGGAGCATAGTTACGCTCTATGTCGATACCGAATTCTTTCGGCTTCAAATCACGGATGTGACCGTAGCTTGACATTACTTTATAGTCTTTTCCCAAAAACTTTTCGATAGTCTTTGCTTTTGCGGGCGATTCGACGATGACAAGATTTTTTTGCATATTTACATTTATTAAAATCGCCGCAAAGATACAAAAAATCTCCATTCTCAATTAAATTTATTATTTTTGTGCCGTGAATTTATTAAACAGGTTATAATAATATATGGAATTAGCGACTAAATATGACCCGTCGGCGGTCGAAGATAAGTGGTATCAATATTGGCTGGAACACGGATTCTTCAGCTCAAAGCCCGACGGACGCGAGCCGTATACGGTTGTTATACCTCCTCCTAATGTGACG
>JAITBC010000170.1 GCA_031283785.1 Tannerella sp.
CACCGCATAACTAACACTTGCTCCCAAGAATAACATAGAGAGCACCAATCCTAAAGTAAATTTCACTTTTCTCATATTCAACATTGTTTAAATTAATAATATTTTTATTTTCACATTAACCTTGCGCGCTATAAATCACAGTATTCAGTCAAGCTCTATGAGATTGAATAACTATTACAAATTTTAAAAACACCTACAAAGATAGACATAAAAAATTACGATAGTCAATTTATTGTGTTAAATAACTATAAAAGTCATATTATTTCTTTGTGTAATAATTTTTGTCGGTTCTACGGCAAATTATGCAGGCAACAAAGATGCAAATTTATACTGTGCGCATCCATTTGAAAATGAATGGGATGTTATATACAACCGTATCGTTTAACAATTTGAGTATTGCTCATGAATAATGACATATAAAACACTAAAAGCAGACCGTCTTTTTCAAGGGCAATTTTAACGAGTGATATTTTATCCTTCATATCCAGCTGAAAATCCAGCTGAAAAAGAAATATATACTGGGCTGCCGGCATTTCATCTCCCGTGGACAGTTTTGCCCATTCTTCCGTTCCGGGATAAACGTGATAGTTGTACGAATCCTCCGGACGTTCCATATTCATAATTCCCACTTCGTCCCGAATCGGATTTTCGCCTCTTTTTTCGCACGAAGCAAATAAAGACACCATAATTCCATACCGCAGACATCGCATAAACATCTGACGGGCTGATAAAATCCATCGGGATTGGAGGCCGTCCGAAATAACAAAATCTACGTTTCTGATATATGGAAAATGAGAAAACAGGGGAAAGCAATTTTTTATGGCGTTCTTTTTTATGGCGTTCGTATTTTATATTGTATTTTTGCAGTCAAAATAAAACAGCATTGATATGATGTAAATATGAACGAGAATAAAAGATGGCTGGACAACATAAATTCGCCGGAGGATTTGAGAAACCTTTCACCGGAAAACCTGACGGATGTATGCTCGGAATTACGGCGGTTTATTATTGATGTGCTTTCGAAAAATCCCGGTCATCTGGGCGCAAGTTTGGGTACTGTAGAGCTAACGGTTGCGCTTCATTACGTTTTTAATACGCCGTTCGACCGTATCGTCTGGGATGTAGGCCACCAGGCTTACGGGCATAAGATACTGACCGGAAGGCGCGAACAGTTTAATACGCTCCGCAAATTGGGAGGAATAAGCGGATACCCGAATCCGGAGGAAAGCGAATACGACGCTTTTATTGCAGGACATGCCTCCAATTCGATATCGGCAGCCCTGGGAATATCGACGGCGTTTGAACTGCAAAACGAGGACGACCGCCACGTGATTGCCGTAATCGGCGATGGCGCCATGACGGGAGGACTGGCGTTCGAAGGCCTTAATAATGCGTCGAATAACCCGAACAATCTGCTGATAATCCTGAACGACAACGATATGGCGATCGACCACAATGTCGGGGGTATAAACCGTTACTTAGTCGATATAACGACCAGTCAGACATACAATAAGGTAAGGTATGAGCTGT
Source organism: Tannerella sp. (assembly GCA_031283785.1). Next base: position 1,531 of record JAITBC010000170.1, read on the forward strand.
ACCGCATGATGCGTAAAGCGAACCTGATAACGGAAGACCGGCGCGAAAGCATCCTGCGGTTTAACAACAGTCTGAAAGCGTTGATTTCAAAGCAACACAATTTGTTTGAAGGATTCAGCATCCGATATTTCGGCCCGGTAAACGGACATGATGTGTCGGATCTCGTTCGCAAGCTGAACGATATAAAAGATATGAAAGGCCCCAAACTGCTTCATATAAAGACGCTGAAGGGTAAAGGCTTCAAGCCTGCCGAAGATTCGGCTACGGAGTGGCATGCACCGGGGAAATTCGATAAAAATACGGGGAAACGGATCGTCCCCGTCGAGTTGAACCAGCCGCAGTTATATCAGCATGTGTTCGGACACACGCTGGCAGAACTTGCCGAACGGGACAAACGGGTTGTCGGGATCACACCGGCCATGCCTACCGGATGTTCCATGTGTTTTATGATGAAACGTTTCCCGGAACGCACGTTTGACGTAGGGATAGCCGAAGGCCATGCCGTGACGTTTTCGGCCGGACTGGCAAAAGAAGGCATGATCCCGTTTTGCAATATCTATTCGTCGTTTATGCAAAGGGCTTATGATGAGGTCATCCATGATGCGGCCCTGCAAAAACTTCATATCGTATTTTGCCTGGACCGGGCAGGACTTGTCGGCGAAGACGGAGCTACCCATCACGGAGTATTCGACCTTGCCTACATGCGCCCGATACCGAACCTTACCATCGCTTCCCCTATTAACGAAATCGATTTGCGAAACCTGATGTATACCGGCTATCAGGATGATGCCGGAACATTTGTAATCCGTTACCCCCGCGGGAAAGGCGAACTTCACGACTGGCAACAACCGTTCAAAATATTGCCCGCAGGGAAAGGGCGCAAGCTACGCGACGGGAACGATGTGGCGGTACTGTCGATCGGCCCGATCGGCAATGAGGTACGAAAAGCGATAGAAATGATTGCAGACGATTTCCCTTCGGCGGCACATTACGATATGATCTATCTGAAGCCGGTAGACGAGGATATCCTGCACGAAGTCGGGCGACATTTCAGAAGCGTTATTACGGTTGAGAACGGAGTTCGTTCCGGCGGACTGGGCAGCGTTGTCGCCGAATTTATGACGGAAAACGGATATACGCCTAAAATAAAACGTATCGGGATACCGGATAAATTCATCGAACACGGATCTATCGGCGAACTTTTCAAAATTTACGGAATGGATGCGGAAAGCATTTATAAGGAAATCATAACGGAAGCGGCGAAATTATAATGAGGTGAATCGCGTCCCGAAAAGAAAAAGGTTACAATAACATCATTATTCTGATTATAAATGAAAATATTAATTGCCGGCGCCGGCGAAGTAGGAACACACCTGGCGAAAATGCTTTCAAGAGAAAAGCATGATATCATTTTGATGGATCCCGACGAGAAGAAACTTGCTTTTACCCGTTCCGGAATGGAGATCCTGCCGGTTGTCGGCAGTCCGACTTCACTCAACGACCTGGAGGAAGCCGGCATAAACCGGATGGAGCTGTTTATCAGCGTGACGACGGAGGAGACGACCAACATAACCGCCTGTATGCTGGCAGCCAGGATGGGAGCATCCAAGACATTTGCACGCATCAACAACTACGAATATCTGCTGCCTAAAAACAAAGAGTTCTTTTCCAACCTTGGAATCAACTCCATGATATACCCCGAAATGCTCGCCGCCAAAGAGATTGTTTCGGCCATACGACGCCCATGGACCCGCCAATACTGGGACTTGTTAGGCGGAGCATTGATCCTGCTGGGGATAAAAATCCGCAAGAACGCTCCCATCGTAAACAAATATCTTACGGAATTGACGAGCAGCAATAACAAGTTCTACCATATAGTAGCCATCAAACGCGGAAACGATACAATCATCCCATACGGCAACGACCGTATCATGGATGGGGATATCGTATTCTTCACTTCCCGAAAAGCGGATATCGAAGAGATACGCAGGCAAACGGGCAAATCCGAAAAGGAAGTCAAGAAAATGCTGATTATGGGAGGAGGACGTATCGCAGTCCGCACGTCCCAGTATCTGCCGGGGAACATACATGTAAAAATTATAGAGACGCTGAAAGAAAAAAGTATCCGCATATCCGAACAGGTGCCTGTCAATACGCTCATCATCAACGGAGACGGCCGCGATACCGATTTGCTGATGCAAGAAGGCATACAGGATACGGATGCCTTCGTCGCACTTACGGAAAATTCCAGCACCAATATCCTGTCATGCCTCGCTGCAAAGCGCTATGGGGTGACAAAGACGATCGCCCAGGTAGAAAATATTGATTATATCCCTATGGCCGAGAAGTTGGATATCGGTTCCGTCATTAATAAGAAACTTATTGCCGCCAGCCATATCTATCAGTTCCTGCTGGATGCGGATGTATCGACCGTGAAATGCCTCACTTTTGCAAATGCGGATGTGGCGGAACTGATCGCGCGTACAGGATCGAAAATAACGAGAAAAAAAGTGAAAGACCTGCGCCTTCCCAAGGATATGACGTTAGGAGGACTTATCCGCAACGGGGAACCGATGCTCATAAACGGGGAAACACAGATCGAGGCGCATGATCACGTGGTCGTGTTCTGTCTTGAATCGGCTATGAGAAAACTGGAGGATTATTTCAATTAACGGCACAGCCGGCGCGCGTTAATTGCTCAATAAATATCTTTAAAAATTATGCGTATAAACGTTCTCTATATAATAAAGACACTGGGTTCTATCCTTATACTTGAAACGATATTCCTGCTTATTGCAACCGGCATCACATTCGTATACGGAGGATCCGGGGGAATGTCTCTTTTAATATCGTCGGGCATCATGTTCGGTGCAGGCGCCTTATTATTTGTCGTCGGACGCAATGCGGATGAATACCATTCCGGCAGGCGCGAAGGAATGCTGACCGTAACTCTTACATGGACGGTACTGTCATTTTTCGGTATGATGCCCTTTTATCTGGGCGGGTATATCGATAACGTTACGGATGCATACCTGGAAACCATGTCGGGTTTTACTACTACGGGGATGACGACATTGAACGACATTGAATCGCTGCCGCACGGCATTTTATTCTGGAGGTCGTTGCTGCAATGGCAGGGCGGCATAGGGATGGTTGTGTTTACGGTTGCATTATTGCCGATGTTCGGAAGCAGTGCATCGCAACTTTTTGATGCCGAGACCACCGGCTTTTCGCACGAACGCTTCCGCCCCCGCGTTACACAAGTTGCCAAACGCCTGTCGAGCGTATATATTTTATTGACGATGCTGGCAACATTTTTCCTGTGGATTGGCCCGATGGATTTCTTCGACGCGTTGAATCATGCCATGACAAGCATATCAACCGGAGGATATTCAACCCGGAATGAGAGCGTTGCATATTGGGATTCGCCGTATGTCGACTATATTATTATGATCAGCATGTGTATGGGAGGAATGAAACTGCCGCTTTTTTTCTTCGCACTAAAAGGCAATTTCAAGCAATTTCGCAATGATGAAGAGACACACTGGTATTTGCTGTATATCCTCTTCTTTATTATTTTAACAGCCTCCTGGCTTTTTTATAACGGACTAGTGTCGGGCTTTCATGACATTGAAAATACGATACGCCAAGGCGCTTTCCAGGTGATATCCTTAACGACAACCTCCGGGTTTGCCACTTCCGACTGTGAGGCATGGGGTGACTTTTACTGGCTGATTGTCATTATGCTTATGGTAGTCTGCGGATGTGGAGGCTCTACGAGCGGCGGGTTGAAGATGGGACGCGCATTGATCCTTGTAAAAAATATGTTGAACGAATTTCGCAAACAGACGCACCCTGCGGCAATATTGCCCGTACGGGTCAACGGCCGCGCTATTTCACAGGATGTTATCTATCGCGTACACATATTCCTGTTAGTTTATTTACTGCTTGTCTGTTTCAGCTGTATGTTCCTGTTAATAAACGGGTTAACATTTGAAGAGGCAATTGCTACGGCCGTATCGGCCATCAGTAATGTAGGATTGTCTTTAGGATCGCTTTCCAACGGTAATTTATCAGACATATCGCCTGTGGCAAAATGGTATATTTCATTTATCATGATGGTCGGCCGCCTGGAAATATTCACGGTACTGACGCTTTTATTGCCCGGATTCTGGAGGCGATGAAGCGATGTTCAAACGAATCGATTCAAATTTCCGCAAAAAAATATACGTTTTTGCTGTTTTTTACGTTATATCTCGGTATTATTATCTAATAACGTAAAGTATGATAGAATATATACGGGGTGAAATCGCAGAATTATCACCTGCACAATTAGTGATGGAATGTCAGGGGATAGGTTATGAAATAAATATATCCCTCACGACATACAGCGCCTTTAACGGCCGTAAGGAAGGGAAAATTTATGTGCATGAAGTGATCCGTGAGGACGCGCATGTCCTGTTTGGCTTTGCGACCCGCGATGAACGCGAACTCTTCCTGTTGCTTACATCCGTCTCGGGCGTAGGTCCCAATACCGCACGAATGATCTTATCATCATTGCATCCTTCAGACCTTATCCGTGTAATTGCATCGGGAGATGATATCAGCCTTACTTCCGTAAAAGGCATAGGGAGTAAAACCGCACAACGTATTGTGGTTGATTTAAAAAACAAAGTGAAGTCGATAGAAAGTCCGGAAGAAAAAAACAGTACCCCCGGATACAAACATTCGGAAACGGCGGAAGGCGCTGTAGCTGCACTCGTCATGCTCGGTTTTCAGAAAGCGGCATCGCAAAAGGCCGTTGCTTCCATATTGAAAAAAACGTCGTCCATAACGGTCGAACAGGTTATAAAAGACGCGTTGAAGATACTTTGACAGCTTTTAATGAAAAGGGGAATAAAATATATCATAACGGTTATTGCCTGCTTATCGGGAATATTTGCGCCGAATGCCGGATATGCCGTTTTTCAGGCGGAGACGGCGAAGACGCAGATGCGAAATCCCTCCGCCCCGGAGACGACGCTGCCTGATACGGCCGCCCCGAACGTCTCGTCGCCGGAACAGCTCATGCCGGACGATACGATTGTAAAACCCCGTATTCCCGTAAAAAAGACGGTCCCGGAAGAATATGATGACCTGAATAAAAATTCGGCTTCCGACCTCCGCGATCCGGAAAATCTTAAAACGGAAGTGGAGTACGATTTAAAATCGGGAACTTACTTGATACGTTCGAAAGTCGGAGATATGAACCTGGTTACTCCCCTGCAGATGACGCCGGAAGAGTATCAGAAATACAGTCTGGAACAATCGTTAAAGCGCTATTTTTATGAAAGAAACAGGGCTGTCTTCGACAGTCTGGGAGTGGACGGAAAAGGCGCGGCGGATCGGTTTAACCTGATGGACATGCAGTTTGATATCGGCGGCGCAGATAAATTGTTCGGACCAGGAGGGGTTCGCCTCCGCTCGCAAGGGATGCTTGGACTTGACATCGGACTTAAAACAAGTAAAACAAAGAATCCGTCGTTACCGGAAAAATCGCGAAGCCATACATTTTTTAATTTCAATACCGATGTACAGATGAACATGCGCGCCTCCGTCGGGACAAAAATCAATTTCGGCATGGATTATAATACCGATGCGGCATTTGACTATGACGCCACAAAACTGAAACTTGCATACGGCGGCGAAGAGGATGAGATCGTCAAATCGTTGGAAGGAGGAAATGTAAGTATGAACACGAACAACTCTCTGATACGCGGCGGCGCGGCATTGTTTGGCGTTAAGACGGACCTGCAATTCGGGAAATTGCGCGTGAAAGCGCTTATCGCCCAACAGGAATCCGATTCGAGGAGTATTTCATCGAAAGGGAACTTGCAAATGACCGATTTTGAATTGCCGGTCGACAAATACGACGAAAACCGTCACTATTTCCTTGCGCATTATTTCCGCGATACATACGATAAAGCCCTGTCTAAACTGCCTTATATATCTTCCGCCGTTTCCATCAACCGTATCGAAGTATGGATAACGAACAAAAGCAGCAACTACGGGCAAGCACGTAATATTGTAGCTTTTTCGGACCTCGGCGAGCATAAACATATCAGCAATCCCCTTTTTACCCCTTCAGGAAGCAATGATATCCCTTATAATGAAACTAATACGTTATATCGTACGATCGTCGATAATTATCCCGGCGCACGCAACGTCAGTTCCGTCACACAGACTTTTGCCGGTTTCATCGAAGGCGGACGGGATTATGAGAAAATAGAAAGCGCCCGGCTGTTGTCGTCATCGGAATATATATTGAACACGCAACTCGGATACATATCGCTTAACACCCACCTGCAGGCGGATGAAGTGCTCGCCGTAGCGTTCGAATATACATACAACGGCGTCGTATATCAGGTAGGTGAATTTTCCAGCGATAATAATGAAAATACAAACAAATGCCTGTTCCTGAAATTGCTGAAAGCGACATCTTTATCGCCGGATATGCCGGTTTGGGATCTGATGATGAAAAATATATATTATATTAATGCACGCTCGATACAGAAACAGAAATTCAGGCTTGATATCGTTTACCAAAGCGATACGGCAGGCACTTATGTCTATACGATCCCGGAAGGAAATATAAAAAGCCGGACGCTTCTCAAAGTAATGAATCTCGACCGCCTTAATACGAATAACGAGGTGATCAGCAACGGAGAAACGGAGGGCGACGGCTTTTTCGATTTCGTAGAAGGTTTCACGATCACCGCCGGCTACGGACTGATCATTTTCCCTGTTGTCGAACCTTTCGGCGCTCACCTGCGCGAAAAAATCGGGGATGATAAAATTGCCGACAAATATGTCTATGAAGAACTTTATGATTCCACACTTACCGTCGCACGGCAGATTGCGGAGAAAAACAAATTTTTAATACGCGGACAATACAGCGGGTCGTCCTCCAATAACATCCCGCTTGGCGCTACAAACGTGGCAAGAGGATCGGTTATTGTCAAGGCAAACGGTTTGATTTTGACGGAAAATGTGGATTATATCGTCAATTATGCATCCGGGACGGTTACAATATTGAACGAAAACCTTTTGTCGGGGAACTCGGCAATAAGTGTTTCACTTGAAAATCAGTCTACATCCGGTATGCAACGGAAAACAATGTTCGGGACAGATCTGAATTATGAGTTCTCGAAGAACTTCAATATAGGCGCAACCGTCATGCATCTATCGGAGATGCCGCTGACGACGAAGACGGCGTTCGGGGATGAATCCGTGAAAAACACGCTTTTGGGCGTTAACACGGACTATAAAGGCCAAAGCCAATGGCTCACGAATATGTTCGACAAGTTGCCGCTGCTTTCGCTGACACAACCAAGTACGTTTTCCGTCAATAGCGAATTTGCATACCTCATCGCCAACCATTATCAAAACAAATACACCGGCGAATTTTCGTATCTGGACGATTTCGAATCTACCCAAAGCGAGTTCGACTTACTCAATCCTTACTTCTGGAATCTGGCAAGTACGCCTTCCGACGATAATAAAACGACAGCCATGTTTCCCGAAGCGTCCCTTGCGAATAATGTAGAGTACGGTAAAAACCGCGCATTGATGGCGTGGTATTATATCGACGGATTGTTTACACGCAGAAACTCATCCCTGCGACCCTCATATATGAGCGACGAGGACTTGTCGAACCACCATGTACGCGCCGTACAGACGAGGGAGCTGTTCCCAAACAGAGATCAGGTATATAATGAAAACAGCTACCTGAACGTGTTGAACCTTGCATATTACCCGAACGAACGCGGCCCTTACAATTTAGATGCCGACAATATCAACGACAACGGGACTTTAATGAATCCCGAAAAACGCTGGGGAGGTATCATGCGTAATCTTGACCAGTCGGATTTCGAGACGGCTAACATTCAATATATCGAGTTCTGGATCATGGACCCGTTTATCTATAACCCTGATCATAAAGGCGGTGATTTATATTTCAACCTCGGCGAGATATCGGAAGATATACTTAAAGACGAAAAGAAATTTTTTGAAAACGGTTTGCCGGTAAACGACGATGACCGACAGGTCGATACCACAGTATGGGGAAAAATCCCCAAGCAGCAAAGTACCGTATATGCTTTTGATAACAGCGCCGGCTCACGCATCCGCCAGGATGTGGGATTCAACGGGATCTCGTCGGCGGAAGAAAAAAGCGGCGCTTTCTCTGCGTATGCGGAATATCTTAATAAACTGCTGAATAAATTGCCGCAGGAGACGATCCTGAAAATGCAGGATGACCCGTTATCTCCGCTGAATGACCCCGCCGGTGATGATTACCGTTACTTCCGAGGCTCCGATTACGACCGTGAACAATCCGATATCCTGACGCGCTACAAACATTATAACGGTGTGGAAGGAAATTCAAGGGAATCAGGCGATTCGCCGGAGACCTACGATACTTCTTCAAAAATGATTCCCGATGCGGAAGATTTCAATCAGGACAACACATTAAATGAAAATGAAAAATATTACCAGTATAAAGTATCTGTCCGTCCCGGAGACATGAATGTAGGCTCTAATTTCATCGTCGATAAACGGATCGCAAACGTGCGGCTGGCTAACGGGACAAGGGAAGATGTCACCTGGTATCAATTCAAAATCCCTATCCGTGAATACAACCAAAAAGTCGGTTCTATAAACGACTTCAGCTCCATCCGTTTCATGCGTACGTTCATGACCGGATTCAGTGAGACGACTATTTTACGTTTCGGGGCATTCTCATTAGTCCGCGGCGAATGGCGCCCTTATCGGCAGGCACTGTACAAATCCGGCGTTATTCCTTCGGTAACAGGGTCTCTGTCCGTATCGACGGTAAATATAGAGGAAAACGGCGACCGCGAACCTATACGATATATGCTTCCTCCGGGAGTCACACGTATAACCGACCCAAGCCAGCCGCAGTTACGTCAGCAAAACGAACAATCGCTGTCATTGAAAGTGACCGGCCTTGCTTCGCAGGATGCCCGCGCCGTTTATAAAACGACAAGCTACGACCTGCGCCGTTACAAAAGAATACAAATGTTTGCCCATGCCGAGAAACTTGTCGACGACATAACGGACCTCCAGGACGGCGACCTGTCCGTATTTATTCGTCTGGGGACAGACTATAAAAACAACTATTACGAATACGAAGCGCCGCTGAATCTTACCCCTTTCGGAAGCATATCGTCTAACGAAGTATGGCCGGATGAAAATATACTGAACATTCAAACGAATGCACTTACCGATCTAAAACTCAGCCGTAACCGCGCGAAAAGTAATCCGGAAAGCGGCGTCTCGTATCATACCGTCTATTCCGAATATGACCCGAATAACAGGCGCAACACGATGAGCATCGTGGGAAACCCGACTTTGTCGGATGTACAGGTTATCATGATTGGAGTACGCAACAACTCGAAAAACATCAAAAGCGCCGAAGTATGGGTGAATGAATTGCGCATAACCGATTTTGACGAATCCGGCGGATGGGCGGCCAATACAAACATGAACCTTAACATTTCCGATTTTGCGACGATCAATGCAAGCGGAAATATTGAGACTGCCGGTTTCGGCGGACTCGAACAGTCGGTAACCGAACGAAGTATGGATGACTATTCACAGTTTAGTATCACGACAACCGTTCAGCTTGGAAAACTGTTCCCGGAAAAAACAAAAGTGAGCCTGCCGTTATATTACGCTTATTCGAAAGAAGTGATTGCTCCGCAGTATAACCCTTTAGATCAGGATATCTTACTGAAAGAATCAATTAATAACGAAGCGACTGTTGCAGGTAAAGACTCGATACGCAATTTTGCCAACGATGTCTTGACGACAAAGGCCTTCGCTCTTAACAATGTGAAGATCAACATAAGAAGTGAGACGCCGATGCCGTATGATCCGGCGAATTTCTCGCTCGGATACGCATCGAATGTAGAAACAAAGACGAACCCGGAGACGGCATATGAAACGACTAAAAATTATCAGGGAAATTTGGGATATACCTATACGCCGTATATCAAGCCGTTCAAACCGTTTGAAAAGATAAAGGCAAAAGGCGGCGCTACCCGATATCTGAACCAGCTGGCTTTCGCTTATCTGCCGGAATCGTTTAATATCCAGAATTTTATGACGCGCAATTATTACGAAATACAGTTGCGCGACTTGAACGATCTTAATAACGCAAGCAGCATTCCGGTCTCGTTCAGTCAGAACTTTCTCTGGGACAGGTCGTTCGAAATCCGATGGAAAATATTGACCAATTTCCTGTTAGACTTTACATCTTCCACAAATGCACGTATAGAAGAGCCTTATGTGCAGGTAAACAAGGCCTTGAATCCGGATCAATATCAGATGTGGAAAGATTCCGTCAAAAAAAGTATCGCCGAACTTGGAACGCCGCTTTTGTATGATCAGACATTTACGGCAACTTATACACTTCCTTTCCAGTATATTTCGGCAACAGACTGGATGACGGGCAACTTCAACTACCGAGCACAGTATAACTGGGAGAAAGGAGCATTTGTCGATAAAGAAACGATTATCGGAAATACGATTAAAAATGAACGAGTTATAGAAATTACCGGCGCCCTCAACTTATTATCGCTGTATAACAAAAATGAGTTCCTGAAAAAAGTAATCCAGAAGAGTAACATAAACAGGACTACACCTCCTAAAAAAACGGCTGCCGAAACGAGAAGAAAAACGCTGGAGATGGATGTTACATTAAGTCCCGACAGCGGCATCATTGTGCAGCACAATATGCTTACGACAAAAGTCCTCATTAATGCACGCCTGAAGGACGACAGCACAAAAAGATATAAAGTCTCGTATAAAGCGATTGACTATGCACGTATACGCATAACAAACAGGGATTCCGTGAGCCTGAAATTATCAATAAGGCCGGCTCCCTCTAAAGACGAGACTTTCACGTATAAACTGGTGGAACACAGTGCCCGTACACTGATAATGATACGTCGTATCGATGTCTCTTACTCGTTGACGGACGGCATGTATATCCCGGGATTTATGCCGGGTATAGGCAGTTGGCTCGGGCAAGGCCCTTCCGCCGCGGGACGCGCCCCCGGATGGGGATTTGCCTTCGGTGACGTTCGCCGGTCGTATATCGATGAAGCTGCCGAAAAAGGATGGTTCATTTATAACCAGGGTAATATAACGCCGGCTATGATTAACTCGGCAAAGATGCTGACGGGAAAAGCCCTGATAGAACCTCTGCCGGGATTCAAAATAAACCTCAATGCCAATTATCTGGATTCGCGCGACACGGAAATTCAGTTTATGTTTAAAGGAATGCCGGAAACAAAAGGCGGGAATTTCACAATGACGACGATAGGCCTCGGAGGCTTCTTTTCCGGCGCCGGCAACGCAAACAAAGGCTATAACTCCGGAGTGTTCCAAAAAATGCTGAACAACAGGAATATTATCGTTTCGCGGATAAACGGCAGTTACGAAGGCTCCCGATATCCGGATGCCGGATTCCTTGCCGGCACATCTTATCCTTCACGGGAAAACGGTTTTGATCCCAAGTACGGAAGCACAGGCATTAATTCGGGTGACGTTCTCATACCGTCATTTATCGCAGCTTATACAAACAGGAGACCGGAAAAAGTCGGGCTTACGGCGTTCCCGTCTTTGAAAAATCTGCTCCCAAACTGGAATATCACCTACGACGGCCTTATACGGATACCGTCTATTAATCGCCATTTCAGAAATATGACGTTATCTCACCGGTATACCGGAGTATATAACATAGGCGGCTACACGTCGTACCTGAATTGGGTGAATGCGGGAATAGGAGGCGATCTCGGCTATGTCAGGGATACCGAAAGCGGAGCGCCGATTCCTTCCATGGGATATGAAATCGCATCCGTAACTTTGACGGAAAATTTCAACCCCCTGTTTGGAATTGATGCGACATTCCTGAATAACATAACCGCCGGATCCAAATATTCCAAATCGCGTACAATCAACCTGAATGTTACATCCTATCAAATGGTTGAAGCCTTTACGGACGATATTACCGTCAGCCTCGGTTATAAATACGCCGAATTTAATAAGATACTCAAACTGAAAAAGAAAGGCGATTTCAGTAATGACCTTACGGTACGTCTGGATTATACTTACCGGAAAGCGTTATCGCTCATCAGAAAGTTTGAAGACGGATATACGCAGGCTACGCAAGGAAATATTTCCCATATGATGCAGTTTTCGGCAGATTATGCTTTCAGTAAAAAAGTGACGCTGCGCGCATTTTACGACCTCCAGGTCAATGAGCCGTTAGTTTCGAGTTCATCTTTCCCGACATCCAACTCCAACTACGGCATAAGTATTCAGATTTCGCTTAATAACGAATAAGCCGGAAGTCGAATCATCTCAAAAATCATTTCCGGAATATGAAAGCAAATAAAAATAAGCAGGGTTATTTTGTATTCCTCGCGGCTTACATTATCTTTGCCGGCATATATATGGAAAATTATACCAAAGACATTAAAAATGCCTGTAAAGTCCTGAATGAAGGAGGACTTATACTGTATCCTACGGATACGATATGGGGCATTGGTTGCGACGCTACGAACGAAACTGCCGTCAGGCGCGTTTATGAATTGAAAAAACGTACGGACCGGAAGGCGATGCTTGTGTTGATAGATTCCGCTGCAAAGATAGACCGGTACGTTTCGGATGCGCCGGACATTGCATTGGAGTTGATAGAACTGGCCGACAAACCGCTTACCATAATTTATCCCGGAGGTAAGAATCTGGCTGCCAACCTGCTCGGCGAAGACGGCAGTATCGGCATACGTGTGACGAAGGACGCTTTTTCGAACGCATTATGCAGATGTTTCCGCCGGCCTGTCGTCTCTACTTCGGCAAACATCAGCGGACAACCATCGCCCTTATCATTCGACGACATACCTGACGAAGTGAAGAACGGAACGGACTATGTCGTAAATTACCGCCAAGACGAGAACACGAAACGCCAACCTTCCGGAATCATACGCTTCGATACGGACCATACGATACAAATCATACGAAAATAAACGTTATGAATAAACGCAGACAAAGGCTTAATTATATCTTGACGGATTATATGACGGCATCCGTGACATGGTTATTGTTTAACATGCTGCGTTATAATGAAGTTGCACAGTATGACTTCCCGTCGCCTGACAGTTTCCTGTTGTATCCCCAAGTGTTGAAAGGGCAAATCCTGATTCCTTTATTCTGGCTTATTCTTTATTTCTTTTCAGGATACTATAATAAACCGTTCGGCAAATCGCGTATCGGAGAAATTTTCTCAACATTAATAACCGTTGCGACCGGCGCCGTCGTCATTCTTTTCACGGTTTTGCTGAACGAACTTCCAAGTTCGTTTTATATCTATTACAAATTGTTCTTCTCATTAGCCTTCCTGCAATTTGTCCTGACATACACCGGAAGGGCTATTATAACGAACCATTCGCTGAGGAAACTGTGGAAAGGCGAATGGCTTGAACATGCAATCATCATAGGAACGGGGAAGAATGCGCGTAAGATGCGTGAAGACTTATACAGGGCGGGATACTCTGTCGTCGGATTTGTGAAGGCAGATAAAGACTTTGCAACACCGGCAGTCGATACGGATGAAATTCTCGGAACGACGGAAGATCTCAGGGAAATCCTCGAAATGCATAAAACCGACGGACTCGTAGTCGCTATTGACGATGAAAATAAAAGTAATCTCGTACAGCTTCTTTATTCGCTTTACCATTATAAAAAACCGATAAAGATCATGGCGGATAAAAATGACCTGCTTTTCAATATAAAAGTGAAAACGATCCACGATATTCCTCTCATTGATGTGACGGAAAACAACTTCTCCGAGTTTGAAAGAAACATCAAATGGCTTATGGATAAAGCGATATCCTTCTGTATTCTGGTCATTTTTTTACCTTTGTACGTTTACCTTTCCATCCGGGTCAAAATAGATTCGAAAGGGCCTGTGTTCTTCGCGCAGGAAAGAATCGGATACAGGGGAAAGCCTTTTACTATTTACAAATTCCGTACTATGTATGCGAATGCCGTACATCAAGGGCCATTGTTGACGGCAAGGGAGGACAAACGCGTCACGCCGTTCGGACGTTTTCTACGTAAATACCGCCTCGACGAGATCCCGCAGTTCTGGAATGTACTCAAAGGTGACATGTCGCTTGTCGGGCCCCGTCCGGAGCAACGTTATTTCATCGACCTGATTGTGCAAAAAGCACCTTATTACTATCTGCTTCATAATGTGAAACCGGGCATTACTTCGTGGGGAATGGTGAAATACGGCTACGCGGAGACGGTTGACAAAATGATAGAACGGTTGAATTACGACATTCTTTACTATGAGAATATGTCGCTTGTGCTGGACATTACCATATTGATATATACTATTAAAATTGTTTTTACCGGAAAAGGAGTTTAGTTTATGACGGAAAGGAATATTATTCCGTATTACGGATATAGGGTTAACGTCCCTGTGGAGAAAGGAGTCGTGGTATGAAGGGGGAAAAAAAAGAAGGCAGGTTTTACAGGTTTCTGCTCTGGCGTCAGAAACATATCAACGAACGGACATTCGTACTGATAATCAGTTTTATAGTGGGATTAGGCGCTGCCTTAGCCGCCATAATACTGAAAAATACTATTCATTTCATACAAAGCCTGCTTACCGCCAACCTGCAGGAAGGCGCAAACTACTGGCTGCTGATCTATCCCGTTACAGGCATCCTGATGTCCGGACTGTTTGTTAAGTATATTGTCCGCGACGACATCAGCCATGGGGTCACAAAGATACTCTTTGCTATCTCGCAACGTAAAAGCCGTATCAAACCGCACAATATGTGGTCGTCTTTAGTAGCAAGTACGTTTACCATCGGGTTTGGCGGTTCCGTCGGCGCCGAGGCGCCTATCGTACTGACAGGCGCGGCGATAGGTTCGAATCTCGGACGGGCATTCCGCCTCGAACAAAAGACGCTGATGCTACTGGTAGGATGCGGCGCCGCCGGAGCTGTCGCAGGCATCTTCAAAGCGCCTATTGCCGGACTTGTTTTCGTGATAGAAGTGCTGATGCTCGACCTTACAATGACCTCCGTACTGCCGCTCCTTATATCCTCCGTTACGGCGGCGACAATGTCGTATATCTTCACGGGAACAGAGGCGATGTTCAAATTTTCCCAGACCGAAGTTTTTCTTATCGAACGCATTCCGTATGTGCTTCTCCTGGGTATATTCTGCGGTCTTGTCTCGTTATATTTCACAAGAGCAATGATAAAAATCGAGGAGTTATACCGTAAGCTGAAACATTACCGGCAGAAATTCATTGTCGGCTCGGTGATCCTGAGCATCCTGATATTCCTGTTCCCGCCGCTGTACGGAGAAGGATATAACACAATCGAGTCGCTCCTTGACGGCCATTTCATACATCTGTCGGGGCAAAGCCCCCTTAATGCCATCCATATTAATTATTGGGGCATCGTCATCTTCTTATTTCTCATTTTACTGACAAAAGTATTCGCTTCGAGTGCGACAAACAGCGGAGGCGGCTGTGGAGGTATATTCGCGCCAAGTCTTTATCTCGGATGCATTGCCGGATTTGTTTTTGCGCATACATTAAATTATTTTGAAATATCCGCTTCGTCGCTATCGGAAAAGAATTTTGCCCTCATGGGCATGGCGGGCGTCATGGCGGGTGTCATGCATGCACCCCTGACAGGAGTGTTCCTGATTGCCGAACTTACGGGAGGATACGATCTGTTTCTGCCGTTGATGATTGTTTCCATCAGCTCTTATGCCACCATCATCACATTCGAACCGCACAGCATCTATTCGATGAGGCTGGCGAAAAAAGGAGAGTTGATGACGCATCATAAAGACCAGGCAGTACTAACCCTGTTGAAAATGGACAGCATTATCGAAACGGATTTTATCAAAGTCACCCCGGAAATGTCGCTGGGGGATATCGTGAAAAATGCCATCGCTCAAAGTTCCCGCAGCATGTTCCCGGTTGTAAAAAACGATAATAAACTGATCGGGATCGTATTAGTTGATAACATCAGGAATATCATGTTCCGCCCCGAACTTTACAAACGCCTTTACGTATCGCGCTTTATGGTTTCCCCGCCGGCAAAGATAACAAACGATATGCCCATGGAGAAAATCATGAAAATCTTCGACGACACGAAAGCCTGGAATCTTCCCGTAGTGGATAAGGACGGTCATTATCTCGGTTTTGTTTCCAAATCAAAAATATTCAACGCATACAGGGAAGTGCTTGTCGAAACGTTTTCCGGAGATTAAATCTCCTATCTCACAACCATCAGACCGCCCACATGTATTATCTGTATGAATACCTCCATTCCTCCCCCAGTATTTATCTTATCGTGTTGCGATATTGCCCTCTCACCCTCAGCTGTATAACCGTTCATGATGGCAAATGAGGAGGTCGCCGTTGCCGTCGCGCAGATGCATGCCGTTCCCTTCGCAGTAACGGAACATACTGCAATCGGCACATGTCCCTTTACGCGCCCATGTGCGGTCGCGAAACGCCCGGAATCCGTTGTCCCATACTTCCATGAAACGATCTCTATAAATATTCCCCTGATGATAATCGGCGCGTATACTCGGACACCCGGATATGGAGCCGTCCGCTAACACCGAAGCGACGGATACGCCGGCACTACATTCGTAGAAACGGTCGCGTACCTTCATTTCATATCCTCCCAAAAAACCTTCGCATCCGTAGCTGACCTCTATTTCACCCTCTTTGCGACATTCGCCGATGAAATCCATCACTCCCCGAAACTGCCCGTTACTTAACTGTAGTTCCGGTATGGAAGCGGCACGTCCGACCGGGAAGACGGTAAATATACGCCACCGTCCGACGCCCATCTCTATAAGAAACCGTCTTAACCGGGGCAGATCATCAAAGTTTTTCCCGTTTGCACACGTTACGACATCCCATTTTACACCGCTCGTCTGCGCAAGGGCTTTTATCGCTCCGACGGCATTATCGAAACTGTCGGGATGACGGCGCAGCCAGTTGTGCTCCTCTTTAAAACCGTCAAGACTTATCGTTGCCGTCCTCAGCCCTGCCGATAATAAACGCTCCAGACGTCCGGAAAAAAGCAAGCCGTTCGAGACGATACCCCACGGATAACCGCGCCTGTATAATTCCTGTCCACACTGTTCCACGTCGGGACGTAACAGGGCTTCGCCTCCGGTAAAAATAATAAGCAGTCTGTTGGGATTGACAAACGGCGTGATTTCATCAATCACCCTCAGGAAATCGGCAGCAGGCATATCCGCAACGGACGATGATACGCGACAATCACTGCCGCAATGCAGACAGGCTGCATTACATCTCAATGTACATTCCCAGAAAAGCGTCCTTAATTCGTGAAGTTTCACTTTGTTTCGCCGGATTATCCGGAACATCTCAAGCGCAACCCTTTTCCTGAAAGTTATTGAATCATTCACTTTCCGCATTTCTCAATTTGACGTCTATTTTCTTTTCCGCCTTACCGTCAAACCATTTGCCGTCTCCCCCCTTCAAATCCGAACTGAAAAATGCAACTTTTACGGAATCCGTTTTAAAACGCGCGTTTTCTGCCGGATCTTCAAATTTCATATGAACATTAATGGAGTCATTAGTCGGGAAACCGTCATAATGATAGATGAAATCTCCGTTTCCCTGAGTATAAAGAGTGTCCCTGATTTCATTAGTTATAACGGGACGATCCGGTATGAAAGAGGATGTGGCGCGCTGGTGATGATCTACTTTGGGGACAACGACTCTTATTCCCGATAACCCCTGCCCTTTTGTGTCCGTCACTTTGCCGGATACTACAAAGTCCGCATGAGGCGTCCCATACTCTACTGTCCCTCCACCGGTTAAGGGGTTGTCGGACGAGCACGAAGAAGAAAAGCCAAGTAATGAAATAAGGCCGGCCAACGCCCAGTTGGTTCCCCTGATTAATTTACGATTGAATTTTTTCATGTTTCAAATAATTAAAATTTCACTCCATACATACAGATGCATTTTTTTCTAAAAATGTTGCATTCGCATATTTTTTCTTATATTTGCCATACATTAATATAATTATATGACAAAAGATGATCTGAAAATAGTGTTTATGGGGACGCCGGATTTTGCTGTTGCAAGTCTGCGTGCGCTTGTTGAAGGGGGATATCATGTTGCAGGCGTGGTTACCATGCCGGATAAGCCCATGGGACGTCACGGGAGTATGCCTCAGATATCAGCCGTAAAACGATATGCCGTTTCTGCGGGATTGCCGACGCTCCAGCCGGAAAGGCTTAAAGACGAATCTTTCCTATGCGATTTGCGAGCAATGCATGCCGATTTGCAAATTGTCGCGGCTTTTCGTATGTTGCCGGAAGTCGTTTGGAGTATGCCACGCTTCGGAACATTTAACCTCCACGCATCCCTGCTCCCGCAGTATCGCGGCGCGGCGCCTGTTAACTGGGTGATTATAAACGGGGAAAAAGAGACCGGAGTAACCACGTTCTTTCTTACGCACGAGATAGACGCCGGTCGCATTATTCGTCAGAAACGCCTGCCTGTCGCGAAAACGGACGATGCCGGCACAGTGCATGATGCACTAATGGCGTTAGGTGCGCAACTTGTCGTCGAAACGACGGATCTGTTAATCGAAAACGACGGGAACATCGCTTCCATACCGCAAGAAGCTTTATGTGCAGATGTACGGGAATTGCATCCTGCTCCTAAAATTTTTAATGATACCTGTCGCATCAACTGGAATCAGACGGTGGAACACATTTACGATTTCATACGGGGGCTGTCGCCTTATCCGGCTGCCTGGACAGAATTAATTTCCCCGGAAGGCAAACGCCTGACGGCAAAGATATTCCGGTCGGAAAAAAGGATTGAAAATTGCCGGCTTACCCCCGGCTCGATTCATACCGACGGCAAACATATCATGGATATTGCCGTTGACGATGGCTTCATCCGAATTTTGTCGATCCAGTTATCAGGAAAAAAACGAATGTCGATAAATGATTGCCTTAACGGCATAAAAATAGATAACGCCTGGCAGGTTGAGTAAGTGATACACGAGTTATTGCATTTCGTGAAGCAGTGCAAGAATCAGTTAAAAAAATCGTCGAATCCGCTTTGTCCGGTTCTTTTGGGATTTTCTTTTTCATTTCTTGCCGCACACGGGTCTTTATATGCTTCGGGGATATCGAAAGTTGCCTTTTCAGAGTATCCCAACGATTCATCTGCAAACACCTTTTTCAAGAAAAGGGCATATATGGGCAATGCAACATTTGCACCCTGTCCCTCCATCGTGTCGAAATGTATCGACCGTTCTTCGCCTCCAACCCAGCAACCGGCTACGATATCCGGCGTAAATCCCATAAACCACCCGTCGGATTGATTTTGTGTCGTTCCCGTCTTTCCGCCCATGTCCGCCTTGATGCCGTACCTCCAGCGGATACTGCCGGCCGTACCCCCGTCGACAACGCTTTGAAGCATGTTGAGCATTTTATAGGTCACGTCTTCCGACAACACTTCGTACACTTGCGTATTGAATGACGCCACCGTATTCCCGTTGGCATCTTCTATACGGGTTATATACATAGGTTCTATGCCTAAACCTTTGTTTGCAAATACCGCATAGGCGCCCACCATTTCCTCCACCGAAATGTCGGGTGTGCCGAGGCACATCGACACCACAGGGTCAATAGGGCCTGTGAATCCGTACGAGCGCAGCAACCGTTCAAGCGCATAAGAAGAAAGCTGCCCCATAAGATATCCCGTCACCCAGTTGGATGAATTTTGTAACCCCCATTGAAGCGTGACTTCTTCGCCGACTTTCTTATTCGTCGAATTATTGGGAGACCATAATTTGCCCATCTCATCCACCAGATGCTGTTGAACATGAAGCATCCTGTCGCAGGGAGTAAACCCTTCAATCATAGCCAACGAATATACAAAAGGCTTCATCGTCGAACCTATCTGACGACGCCCCATCGTTACCATATCATACTGGAAATTTGCATAATCAATCCCCCCGACATACGCTCTGACATGTCCACTGTGCGAATCCATCGCCATAAACCCCGTATGCAAGAAAGTTTTATAATATCGAATCGAGTCAAGCGGACTCATAATTGTATCTTTCATTCCTTCCCACGTGAAAACAGACATTTCCGTTTTTGTCTTAAACATGCGTGCAATATCTTCATCGTCCATTTCGGCTTCTTTCATCATTTTGTAGCGATGCGACCGACTTACGGCGCGGTTTAATATTTCATTGATCTGCTGCTCTTTTTCTTTGTTGGACATAGTATTCGGGAAGGTAAAAGGCGCATATCTCCTGCCTTTTTTCTCTTTAAAAAACTTAGGCTGAAGATTTTTCCCTATATGCTCCGCGACGGCGTCTTCCGCATATTGCTGCATATGCGAATTTAATGTCGTATAAATTTTTAACCCGTCGGTATATATATTGTAAGGACTGCCATTCGTTTTTACATTCTTATTGCACCATCCATATACAGGATTCGTCTCCCACGAAATAGAATCTTCTTCAAATTTTGCTTGCTGCCACAGCGGATAATCGCGACGTTCCGGTTTTTTGGCGACAAGCATAAGTCGGAGATATTCCCTGAAATACGGGGCTAATCCATCTTTATGGTCGACGCGTCTAAAATCAAGCTGCAACGGAAGCATGCATAATGAATTGCATCTCGCCCCGTCGATATACCCGTGTTTTTCCATTTGCCTCAATACGGTATTGCGCCGGTTTTTAGCGCGCTCATTGAATCTCACGGGGTTATAATACGAAGGGTTTTTACACATTCCTATCAACGTTGCCGCTTCTTCTATTTTAAGGTTTTTGGGTATCGTATTAAAATAGACCTTTGCTGCTGACCGTATGCCAACCGCATTATTGAGGAAATCAAATTTATCAAGATACATATTGATGATTTCCTCTTTCGTGTAATATTTTTCAAGACGCACGGCAATAACCCATTCTATCGGTTTTTGCAGTATGCGTTCGGTCACGCTGCCGGCGTTTGGCGAAAACAACAACTTAGCGAGTTGTTGCGTAATCGTACTGCCTCCACCCCCGCTTTTTTGCATCAGTATCCCGCGTTTTACGATGGCGCGTACGAGACCTTTGATATCAATCCCGCTATGTCGTGCAAACCTGTTATCCTCCGTTGCGATAAGCGCATTCACCAGTTCCGGCGACAAATCACTGTATTTCACGGATATCCGGTTGTCTTTGATGTTAGAATAACTCCCCAGCATGACGCCATCTTCGGATATAATCTGCGAAGCGTAACGGTCTATCGGATTCTCCAACTGTTCCACCGGAGGCATATACCCGATCTGCCCTTTGGCTATCGCTATAAAAATAAGCGTCGCTCCCAATAAAAACAATCCGAAACAACTCCATACGGCAATGTTTATCTTTTCCCGGATTGCGGGAGTGATCTTATCATGAAAGATATTCCATTTGCCTTTTACGCTGTTTTTCTTATTCATACTTTCTCACTATCTCTGTTTCTTCGCAGTCTTCTTTAGGCGCTTTCTTTACGAAAAGTGCACTCAATTCATATAATCCGTACAGCGGAAAAAATACTGTGCCAAGCGTAAACGGATCGCTGCTTGGGGTAATAAATGCAGCTAATACCAATAATCCGGCAATAGCATGACGACGGTATTTATTGAAAAATGAACGGGTAAGCAGACCTAATTTCGATAATAACCATGAAATTAACGGCATCTCAAAAATAATACCCATGATGAATATCATCATCACAAACGTGTCAATGTACGACTCCAGCGACACCTGTTCCGCAATGGCGTCGCTTAACCGATAAGTGGCGAGAAAACGCAATGTCATGGGGAAAACCAGGAAATAACCGACGGCACAGCCTACAAAAAACATGATTGTACCAAAGAAAAACGCCCATCTTATATTCTTCTTTTCATGATCGTATAATGCCGGACTGATAAACTTCCATATCTCGTACACAAGATATGGAAACGTGATAAGCAACGCCAGCCAGAAAGATGTCGACATGTGGAAAAAAAACGAGGATGCAAGTTTTACGGTGAATATCTGCACCGAATACGAATCATCACAGAAATCCGGCATAAACGGTATCGCGGTCGTCAACTTGCACAACGCCCGATATAAAATGAAATCGGAACGCGTCGGCGCCAGAATAACGGAATCAAATAATTTATACATAGAAATAAATGCACCTATAGCAAAAACTATAAGTGCAATAACGCACCTGAATAATGTCCAGCGTAATGCTTCCAGATGCTCCCAGAAAGACATCTCATCCTGATGTTGCGACATAACTACGCCTCATTTCAATGCGGTTATTTATTTGTCGTCGTCGGCGTTGGAGTATCATCGGCTTTTATGTCGTCCTCAACTCCTTTTACGCCCTCTTTGAAATTCTTAATGCCTTTGCCGAGGCCTTTCATCAGCTCCGGAATCTTTTTCCCTCCGAACAACAAAAGGATTACAATTGCAATAATAATAATTTCCGGCGCACCCAGATTTTGTAAAAATAATAGATTCATAGCTTATTCTCCTTTATAACGTTTTATGTTTGTTTTATTGGGCAAAGATACAATGAGAAAATGATATAAACGCCAAAAAATATTTTTTAACATAAAAAATTTTGCCGTTAATTGTAATCATTATAATTTTGTAGCGATTTCAAAAATAATATTTGACAAATTAATATTTACAGTTATGACACCAATTATTAATTCTTACATTCCCGAGTTTAAGGTAAACGCCTACCACAATGGCGAGTTTAAAACAGTGACGGACATAGACGTTAAAGGAAAATGGGGCGTATTCTTTTTCTATCCGGCAGATTTCACATTCGTATGCCCCACAGAGCTGGAAGATATGGCAGAAAACTATGCCGAATTCAAAGAGTTAGGCGTTGAAATTTATTCCGTGAGCACGGACACGCACTTTGTACATAAAGCATGGCACGATGCATCCGCAAGCATCAAAAAGATTCGGTATCCGATGCTTGCAGACCCGACGGGCACACTTACAAGAGCGTTAGGCGTGCATATCGAAGGAGACGGCATTGCTTACAGAGGAACTTTCGTATTCAACCCGGAAGGACAAATTAAGATATGCGAAATTCATGATAACGGTATCGGGCGCAATGCCTCCGAACTGCTCCGCAAAATTGAAGCTGCCATATTCGTATCGGAACATCCCAATGAAGTTTGTCCCGCCAAGTGGAAAAAAGGCGATCAGACATTGAAGCCGGGCATAGATTTAGTGGGGAAAATCTAAATTCCTCGCCGTTTATACGATAATAATATTGAGGAAAGGGTTGGTTCGGTCATTCAGGGCCAACCCTTTTTATTAAACCTCGATTTTATTGTTCCGGCAACGGGAGATTCCCGTTTTTATTTTTAATAATCACCTATAATAAAGAATATTATGTTAGACAATACTTTAAAAGAACAGGTTAAATCTATTTTCGAGAACCTGTCATCATCATATATATTTGATGTATATGTAGCCGACGACCATGAAAGTCGTAACGAATTACTGGAATTACTGGAAGATACAGCTTCCTGTTCGGAAAAATTGCAGGTCCGTTCAAACCGTGGAGACAACCTGGAATTTTACCTGCTGAAAGATGGAGTGAAAACCGGGATAAAATTCAGGATGACACCGAACGGTCACGAATTTTCGACCCTTTTGCTGGCCGTTTTGAACTGCGACGGAAAAGGTAAAAACATCCCGGATGAGTATATTCGAAACAGGGTAAAAGCGCTTAAAGGAAATATCAACATTACGACATACGTTTCGCTTACGTGTACGAATTGTCCTGATGTAGCACAGGCATTCAACCTGATGTCGCTGATAAATCCCGACATAAAGCACGAAACAGTGGATGGGGCTATTTATCAAGAAGAAGTTGAAGCGCTTAAAATACAGGGTGTTCCATCCGTATTTGCCGACGGCGAATGGATTCATTCGGGAAAGGCCGGGTTCGGTGAATTGTTGGACAAACTGGAAACAAAATATGGCCGTGACGAAACAACGAACCCGAATATCGGGAAAAAGGAATACGACGTGCTGGTCGTCGGCGGAGGACCGGCAGGCGCCTCGGCGGCTATCTATTCGGCTCGCAAAGGCCTGAAGGTGGCGGTGTTGGCCGAACGTGTCGGCGGGCAGGTGAAAGAAACTGTCGGGATAGAAAACCTTATTTCCGTTCCTGAAACTACCGGAGAGAAACTCGCCAACGACCTGAGAATGCACATGCTTACCTATCCGATCGATATTTTTGAGAACCGAACCGTTGAAAAAATAGAGCTGGAGGAGGGGCATAATAGAACCGTCCGTGTCAGAGGGGGTGAAATCTATACCGCCCCGGCGTTGATTATTGCTACGGGGGCAAGCTGGAGGCGTCTTGGCGTGGAAGGGGAAGCCGAATATATCGGGAGAGGCGTCGCCTTTTGTCCGCACTGCGACGGCCCTTTCTACAAAGACAAACATGTGGCGGTCGTGGGTGGCGGTAACTCCGGAATCGAAGCGGCGATTGATCTGGCCGGCATATGTTCGAAAGTAACGGTATTGGAGTTCCTGGAAGAATTGAAAGCCGATAAGGTGTTGCAGGAAAAATTAAAAAGTCTTCCTAATGTTGAAGTTTACACGTATTCGCAAACAACGGCACTGATTGGAAACGGCGAAAAGATCGTAGGGATAAAAGTTAAAAACCGTAGCGACGGAGAAGAACGTACAATCCGCTTGGACGGCGTCTTTATTCAGATAGGCCTTAAGGCGAACAGCCTGATATTCAAAGATATTGTCCGGACAAATGCCATTGGGGAAATCGAGATTGACAGTCAATGCCGGACGAATGTATCAGGGATATATGCGGCCGGAGATGTATCAACCGTGCCTTATAAACAGATTATCATATCTATGGGAGAAGGCGCAAAAGCCGCTCTTGCCGCATTCGGCGATCGCATGCGCAGACTGCCTTGACCCCGTATCCCATCTGTTTTGCGACACAACACAGATAAACATAAACAAGGTATTTCAAATATTAAAAATATATATATCTTTGCATGTTCAATTTTTATATATGAATATGAAGCAAACGTGTTTCGTACTCATATATCTTATTAATCATAATAAAAAAAGATATAAATATGAAAGTTTTTGTTTATCCCGGTCAGGGAGCCCAGTTTACAGGTATGGGTAAATCCATGTATGACCAAAATGCTCGCGCCGGAGAGCTATTCAAAGAAGCGAACGACATACTCGGTTTTCGCATAACAGATATAATGTTTTCAGGTACGGACGACGAGTTAAAACAGACAAAAGTAACACAGCCGGCCATATTTTTACATTCCGTAATCCTTTCGAAAATATGGGGTAAACTGTTTACTCCCGGAATGATGGCCGGACACTCGCTGGGAGAATTTTCCGCCCTGACGGCCTCCGACGCCCTTTCGTTTGAAGACGGGCTGGCACTTGTGTCGCAACGCGCTCATGCAATGCAAAAAGCATGTGAATTGCAGCCTTCTACCATGGCTGTGATTATCGGCCTGCCTGACGAAACGGTAGAAAATGTTTGCAAAGAGATACGGGACGAAATCGTTGTTTGTGCAAACTATAACTGTCCCGGGCAAATTGCCGTTTCAGGCACTGAAGCCGGTATTGACGCCGTATGTAAAAAACTGACGGAAGCAGGGGCAAAACGCGCCTTAAAACTTAAAGTCGGGGGCGCATTCCATTCGCCGCTCATGGAGCCTGCACGCGCCGAACTCGCCAAAGCTATCGAATCGACGGTTATCAACAAACCGGTCTGTCCGATATATCAAAACTATACGGCATTACCGTCGACCGACCCCAAAGAGATAAAAGAAAATCTTATCGCCCAGCTTACAGCTCCTGTTAAGTGGACACAGACGGTGAGAAATATGATCGCCGATGGCGCCGACCATTTCGTGGAACTCGGCCCCGGAAAAGTATTGCAGGGACTTATCCTGAAAATAGACAATTCGGTTACGGCCGAAAGCTATCAGGATAAGATAACGGAAGATTAAAACGCGAAAGACTTTACAGAAGCGGTATATATGTTGGAGAATAAGATGATATACGAGAAAAACACGCTGGAGTTTGTCGCCGTCACGCTGGAATTTTGCGCATTGATGGAGACGGTTTCCGGACATACGCCGTATTCGTTTACGGACAAAGCCGTAAAAATACTTCCCTTACTTTATCTTAAAGCGGCATTATTGCCGGAGGTCGAAGAACACGACGAAGAAAATGATATCGAACATTTCATTACCGAAAACACTTACGGGGCTATCCGTCACTGGACGGCAAATCTTCTCGGAGAACATGATTCATTTCTTGAAACATTTCATCCCGACATGCATTACAGCGATATGCCAATCGCGTCTACGATATCGGAATGTTTAGCCGATGTATACCAGGACCTGGGAGATTTTACGGCCTTATTCCGTCAGGAAAATGAAGATGTGATGCTACAGGCATTGTATATTTGCAGGGAAAACTTCCGGATGTATTGGGGACAAAAACTGCTTAATGCACTGAAAGCGCTTCATGTCGTACGGTTTAATGAATATCTGTCGCCGGAGAATAACGGATTATTAACCAAAAAAGATATGGAATGAACGACCTGCATTTATCAATGTCAATTTTAACGGAAGAATATATCGGATGAATTTCACGAATGCCATAACAAAAGACGTAATTTCACGAATGCCGCGTGAGGTATTCCCGGGACGCATCGTCCTTGTGTACAATAAAGTGACGTTGGAAAAGGCGCTTAACTATCTGTCATCGCTTGCGGCAATAGGATTTGATACCGAAACACGACCGAGTTTTTTCAAAAAAACGCGTTATAAAATGTCGCTGATGCAATTATCAGGAGAGGATATATGTTTCCTCGTACGACTTAACAAGTTTAAAAAGATTCCGTCTGCACTGGAGGCTTTCCTCAAAAATGAAAATGTAAAAAAAATCGGTTTGTCGTTACGTGATGATTTTCATGGCCTGCACAGCCTGACGAATATATCTCCGGCTAACTTTGTCGACTTACAGACGTACGTGACGCAGTTCGGCATCGAAGACATGAGCCTTCAAAAAATTTATGCAATCCTGTTCGGCAAGAAAATCTCCAAACGCGAGCGGCTGAGCAACTGGGAAGCCGAAAACCTTACGGAAGCGCAACAACATTATGCCGCCCTCGACGCATGGGCATGCCTTCGTATATATCAATTTCTGGAACTTTCAAAATGAATATCAGCAAGCTGTACCTCAAACCGAAAAAAGAAGAATCACTCTTGCGTTTTCATCCCTGGGTATTCTCCGGAGCCATCGCTTCCGTCAACGGCAAGCCCGTCGAAGGCGATGTAGTGGAAGTATACAGTTCCGACAAGCGTTTCCTGGGGATCGGCCATTATCAGGCAGGTAGCATCGTCACCCGTATATTATCATTTGAACAGGTGAAAATAGACCGCCCGTTCTGGATATCAAAGATAAATGCCGCCTATAAACTTCGCCTCTCGCTCGGACTTGCCGGCCGGACGTCGAATAAT
Source organism: Tannerella sp. (assembly GCA_031283785.1). The sequence continues at coordinate 29,231 of JAITBC010000170.1, forward strand.
GCCTACCGGTTGATACATGGCGAAGGAGACCATTTGCCGGGACTTGTTGTAGACATATATGCGCAGACAGCCGTTATTCAGGCTCACTCCGCAGGAATGCACCATGCACGCAAAGAAATTGCGAATGTGCTGCGTGAAGTGATGGGCGATACATCATTACGCCGCATCTACTATAAATCGGAAGGAACACTACCGTTTAAGGCCGGTCTTAACGAAGAAAACGAATATCTGTATGGCGATGAACCCCGGTACGGCGGTGACTTCAGGTATGACGGCGACAAAGAATCTTTTACCGCAACTGAAAATGGATTCACATTTTACATCGACTGGCTTAAAGGGCAAAAAACCGGTTTTTTTATAGACCAGCGCGAAAACAGGTCGTTACTTCAACAATATGCAAAAGGACGTGCCGTATTAAACATGTTCTGCTATTCGGGAGGATTTTCCGTGTATGCGTTGCGCGGAGGCGCTACCCTTGTCCATTCCGTCGACAGCTCCGCAAAAGCGATTGCGTTGACAAATGAAAATGTACGACTGAACTTTCCCGACGACATGCGCCACCGGTCATTTGACGAAGATGCGTTTAAATTCATGGACAACATCGACAACGAATATGACTTAATCGTACTCGATCCACCGGCTTTTGCAAAACACAAAAATGTTTTACGCAACGCCTTACAGGGCTATCGGAAACTGAATGCGATTGCATTTAAAAAGATCAAACCCGGAGGCGTCATTTTCACCTTTTCATGTTCCCAGACAGTCGATAAAAACGATTTCCGGCTCGCCGTTTTCAGCGCCGCCGCACAATCGGGACGCGCCGTGCGCATACTTCACCAACTGACGCAACCGGCCGATCATCCGATAAACATATACCACCCCGAAGGCGAATATCTCAAAGGCCTCGTACTACAGGTCGAATAACGCTCCCCTTTCCAATCAGCCCAACAGCCATTCCCGACGCGCCGATACCGACTGCCCCCATGGAATTGCCGACATTTAACCCACATTGCAGCTCGTCAGATTATATATAGAAGAAAAATAGAATTAAAAATCATATTGACGCGTATATGGGGATAAATAAAATGTTCAAAATGATACAGGATAAAGAGTTGCCATGAATTTACCACTGAACCGATTATGTTTATATGGGACATAATTACATGAAATTCCGTATTTCCAAGCGCATACGATCAAATCCGCAAAAAAAACGGCGACTCACACCCTCATTTCTTCTTGTACTCTTTCGGAGAAACGCCCACTATTCTTTTGAAATATTTCCCGAAGAACGACTGTGACGGAAAATTCAGTTCGTCGCTGATTTGCTGAACCGTCATGTTAGTTGATTTCAGCATGGCTTTGGCTTCGAG
>JAITBC010000020.1 GCA_031283785.1 Tannerella sp.
CCGAAATATTGCAGAACACCGTACGCAGCCTGGGCGGTGCACAGGGTCGCAATTATAAAACAGATGTGCGAAAGCAAGGATCGATACTGCGACTTTTGTGTTTGCCCGAAAGACAGGAAAGCAACCGCCGCCAGCGCCAGTATCATTCCCATAAATACGGCGAAATACCGTTTGGGCGTCACCTGGGTATTGACAAACAGGAAGGCGCTCAGGAACAATGTCCCCAGGCACAAACAGAAAACCAAACCTGTCAAAACTTTTGCTTTCATTTTTTTAGGGCATTAGATTATTCGGAGAAAGAATCGTCATGTTTCCGTCATTATCCAACAAAAAGGAATCTCCTGCCGGCGTCTGCCAGTTGTTTGCGTAATACACCGGACAATAAACGGCGTTCCTCCCTACGGACGGGAAACGGCATGTCTGTCCGTCGGCCTTAGCCCATGCGATGGGATATAACTGACCGTTTTGCTCAAGGGCAAGGTACACATAGCTTGTTGGCGTCGCAGGAGGATATTTGAGAAGAACGGTAACCGTGTCCGTACATCCTTCATATTCCGCCGATACATCTTTTATGTATGCATTTTCCTTCAATAGCGGCGGAATGTTTGCGTCTTCCGTGCAGATATTTTGTTGCTTTGCAAATGTTCTCCGGTAAACTTTCCCTTTCTGATAAGTATTGTACATGACGCCCTGGTGCGGTTCATACGGATTCGCCTCCGCTCCCATAAAGGAAATATGGTTCCCCGTACTGTCACGTACAGTATTCCATGAATGTCCGAGCGGGATGTTTATCCAGCGGGGCGTATATTCCATTGTAACAGGCACACCCAGCGCCCTCATGCTGAAGACGGCCAGCATTGCCGCATTATCACACCTTCCTCTTGCCGTTGCCATCAACTGCGAGAAATTCATCGACGGAAAGTCTCTGTCTATTTTGAATCTCGGCAACAAACTGTTGATGATACCACATGCCGCCACCGGCGTCGTTTCCGGCTTGTTCAATACCGTGTCCAGATCTGCAAAACTTGCCAGCGCCTTTTCACGCCAGTTTTCCAGCGGCTCACAGTCTATCCGGTAGGGCAGGATTTCTTCACAGAAAGCCTCAAAAGGGATATATTTTCCCCACGGACGTTCCCGCCATGCCTTGAATGACAGGTCTATATTGTTAATCAGGTATTCCGAAGTAATATATTTTACGTCCTCCCGCCTCACAGGGTTGCCTATTTTATAAACGTCCAGCACCTTTCCGATGTCCGAAGAGCTCGACCAGCGCAAATATACCGTCGCAACGTCATTCCATGGCGCATCGTAGTATTCCGAATACTTTCCCGGCATGTTTACTATCAAAAACTCCGCTGCACGCAACTTCAGGCTGTCGGCAGTATTACGGCTGTAATGCCGTAATACTTTTTCCAGTTCGTCGCGGTTGTCGCCGGCCTGCTGCAACACGTCTTCCATCTCCGGAGAATAACGCGCGGAGCAGGAGATGAGGAAACAGACGGTGAAAAAAATGTGTAGTTTGTACATATCCGTGCGATCTAACCGAGTAATAGATGCGCTTTTATCCGCATCAGGGAAAGCCTTTTCAATGAAATCGGCCGGATCAAACGTATTGTATTTGGGTAAATTCTCCGAAATACAAAATACCCGCCCGTTATAGCTCCTGTAATTTCGCTTTTGAGCGATTCCGGCCTATCGGACGGAAAAATCAGATGCATCAAACGCATCCAAAAGAAAAGTAATATTGGAGTTAAGAACAATAGAATTATAAATACTTTGCGTTTCATAATTTTTTTATTAATATTGGTTCATAAACAAGCTGAATTAAGGAATTTACCGGCAAGCCTTAATGCTTTTTCCAATAAAACTTTATATTTACCTGTCATTGCATATCATCTTCATCATTTTCCTGTATCTTTCTATGGATTTTGCATTCGCAACAGGAGAACCTATCCAGATTATTTTCATATTTTTATCAATAATGAAAGTATGACATAAAGGATTTGTTGATATTATGTGATTGTTTTCCAGCAAATAATCATCTTTGTCAAAGAAAAAGGGATATTCAATTTTCATTCCGGCAAACAATTCTTTGATTTGTTCCCGGTTATCGTTTTCTTTGATTATTAAAACAACAGACGTATTAAATTTCTTCAAATCATCCCTGTAACGATCAAGTAATGTTACTTTATTCAGTGAACACGGAATACAATCTTCCGCTTCAAGATAAATGATAAGATAAAAATCGTTTTCTATTGGTAATTGCTGAACAAGAGTGTTCGGTAAATCAACTTTCGATCCCAAAAATTGTTTCATCTCTTTTTCGGTTTCGCTGACAGGACGGCAGGAGTATAAGCCAAGTAACAGCAATCCTGTTAATATATAGTTGACTTTCATTTTATTTCAGATTTAATTGATTCAAATCGCAACGATATAATATGTCATCTCCGGCGTCTATGGAGTATAAGGCATTATTCCGGGTGTCTATTGCTATCTCTCTTAGAGGATGTCCTAAATCCAGCTTTTTCACCAGATTCCCGTTCCAGTCAAAAACATGGACAAGGTAAGGGTCTTTGTTTTCTGATGAACGGAAATCTATTACTTCTCCAACGTACAGCGCATAAATATAATTATCGTCAGCCTGAATACGTCTGTAATACTGTTTTATATTTCTTACGCCCGAATAAAAAACCGAAAAGTCCGGTGTATTTTTTATCCTGTGCCCGGCAATTCGTCCGCTCGCAAGGTCTATGATATTGATCTGACAGAGGTAGCCCATCGCCTGTGCGATTTTTGTACGATCCGGCTTTATGCAGTCGGCCGATGCATAATAGAAGACTACCGGTATTTGAGCAACGTCGCCCTTTTGAACGGAAGGGTGGTTGTATATCCTGATGTCGCCTGCCGGCTGATTGGAATAGATGGTCCTTTTCTGATAATAAGGCGTTGAGGCGATGTCGCCGTCCATTGTCAACATTTCGGTATCAAGATAGGCAACCAAGGTGTCATCATCCAAACGAAACATATAGTTAAAAAATCCGTGTTCAGGATCTTTTTTGTATGGAATAACCGTATCCATAACGGCCTCTCCGCGTTTAACCGACCGGGATATGTTCCACTCCAACAATTTTTGCTCATGCAAAGCATTCAGGAGTGTTTTCAAGTAACCATCCTCTTCATATACCTGAAAAATATATGGAAGTGTGTAGACTTCATCAGGACCTCCACCCTGATTGACGAAGTCGCCGAGATACTTTCCCGTATGAAGATTGAATATCTGAAAGAATGATTTCGTCAACTTGGTATTCCAGAAGATGATAAAACTGTCGCATACTGTCGGCGTACCCCAGAATGGCCCGTCCAGATTTATCTCTTCCGGAGTTACCTTTACCACTTTTACGGCATCGTCAATCAGACGTATTTGACCGTTGAAACAGGAATCGTCCGAAACCCTGCCACAACTGCCCGTTAACAGAATAATGACCGCCGTAACTGTTAACCGTTTCTTCATTTTGTGCATCTGTCCTGACTTCCATAATGATCATATCTCGCGCTTTCGCAAGGATAAATAGTGGAAGCGTTTGTCCTGCTGTCACAGGGAATTTTTGTAGTTAATTGTGTTGAGGAATATGTTTTCACGTAACAATAGTCCGCAGCTGTTCCACCTTCATCTGCCAGCGCTTCAATTTGCGCCAGACGAATACCTCCCAATACTGTACTCTTGTTACTAAGATGTACATTCACCCCTATCGACAAAGTTGTCGCCGATGCGGTTATCAATCCGATAAAAATCTTTTTGTTCATACTCAAAATAATTTAATTAGTAATATGTTATTAAAACAATGCAAAGATAAACAATAATCCCGATTCGTAAACCGGGTTTTGTGGCGGATTTGGCCACAAAATGTAGCCGATTTGGCCACATGTCCGTTATTCCGTATCCTGATGAAAGCAGTCGGAGTAATGCCGAAAAAAATCGCAGTTAAGCGCTCTGCTGATTTGCAATAGAAATTCCGTGTCAATCGTCCGTTTTCGATATACCTTGTAGATATTGCTTCGGTCGCAATGCAACCGCTTTGCCAACCGGCATGCGGAATATCCTTCTGTTTCCGCTTTTTCCCGTATCAATTTTCCAATATGTATTTCTGTCATATTTTTGAATTATTAACTCATGTTACGCATCT
>JAITBC010000231.1 GCA_031283785.1 Tannerella sp.
TTCTTCCGCTATTGGCTTGATTTCTCATGGCGCAACAGAATTTATTTTATTGTACTTTGTTTGGCGGGCTTTATTATTCCATTCATCCCGTTTATGGTGCTGGATAATGAGCCGCTAAAGGCATCGTGGAGCCTCCAGACTACTCATGGTTCCGGGAATGTATGGGCGGCTCTCGTCTGCTTGATCTTAACCGTCCGGGCTGCTCTCAAACAGAAATCCGAAAGGCAATTGTTTTTTTGGAGCGGCTTTATATTATTTGCCGTTACTTTTCTGGTATCGATAGAGGCTATTATTAATGCAGGTTTTGATTTGTTTTTATCGGAAGATCTGTATGATATTTCTTATTACAGCGCTTGCTTTCCTTTCCTGTTTTACTTTTTGAGTATGGATGATAATGAAGAAAATGGTTAAATATATTCGACTGTTAAGGCCGCAGCAATGGGTAAAGAACGGATTCATCTTTTTGCCGCTTTTTTTCGACGGGCAATTGTTGGATACGGCCGGATTATGGTCATGTGTTACGGCTTTTCTGGCATTTTCGTTGGCTGCGAGTTCCATATATTGTTTCAACGATATATGTGATATGGAGCTGGATCGTTTGCACCCGGATAAAAACACGCGACCTGTTGCGTCGGGAGTAATTTCGCAAAGGGAAGGTTTTTTGATGATGGCTGTTTGTACGGTTCTTTCGCTGCTTGTTTTTTTGATTTTTGGCGGTGAACGGAAATTTTATTTGATAGCCCTGACCGGTTTTTATATTCTTATGAATATTGCATATTGTCTGTGGCTGAAACATTATTCTATCATAGATGTAATGATTATATCGGCAGGATTTGTGCTGCGTATCGTTGTCGGCGGTGTTGCAGGGAAGATATGGCTTTCGGAATGGATCGTGATAATGGCTTTTTTGTTGGCGCTGTTTCTTGCCTTTGCCAAGCGGCGCGACGATGTCCTTTTGTATTTGCACACAGGTATTGCGTTACGCAAACATACCGGTCGTTATAATCCTGAATTTTTGAATCAGGTGATGACTGTAGTTTCTACAAGTACAATTATAGCATATATCATTTATACGCTTTCACCCGATGTGATCGAACGTTTTCACTGCCGGTATGTTTATCTGACGTCGATTTTCGTGCTGTCCGGTATTATCCGCTATCTCCAATTGACGATTGTGGATTTGAAAAGCGGAAATCCTACGAAAATATTATTGAACGACAGATTTATACAATGCTGTATCACAGGATGGTTAATTGCATTTTTCATTATCATTTATTTATGAAGAAAAAAACTGTTGTTGCATTCGATTTTGACGGAACAATTACAATGAAAGACACATTGTTCCTGTTTATAATGTTTAGCAGGGGCAAAGGACGGTTATTACTCGGCATTCTGCTGTTTTTGCCGTTAATTGCGGCAATGAAACTGAAAATATATACGAATGAGAAAGTAAAAGAAAGGCTTTTTTCTTACTTTTTTAAAGGCGTCTCTATTGAAAAATTTGATGACTGGTGCAGGAAATTCAGTCTGATTATTGATGGTATATTACGGCAGAAAACAATTGAGAAGATGCATTTTCATAAAAATCATGGGGATGAAATATTGATTATAAGCGCTTCCGTCGAGAACTGGATTAAACCTTGGGCCGATAAAGTTGGGGTTGATGTTGTTCTTGCAACAAAAATTGAAACGGACTGTAACGGTTTATTGACGGGAAAATTCCTCACAAAGAATTGCACCGGAGAGGAAAAAGTTAACCGTTTGACGGCTGCATTTCCCTGTCGAAGCAACTACCGTCTCGTCGCCTATGGCGATAGCCGGGGCGATAAACAACTGATAGAATTTGCGGATATGGGCTATCTTTGGCAAGGAGACTCCTATCCGCGTATTTTACGAAAATGAAGATAAAACATTGAAACCGGAAAGATTTATTTTGATATTGTACGTATTGACATTTTTCCGCGCTGGAACCGGAAACGCCGTTTATGGCATGAATAATGCCGATAATTATTATTTCAGGCATTATACCAGCAGGGACGGACTGTCGCATAATACCGTATACTGTTCGCTACAGGACACGAGAGGTTTTGTATGGTTCGGCACGGACGACGGACTTAATCGTTTCGACGGCTATTCGTTTCGTATTTTCCGTTACGACGATCGGGCAGATATTGACAAAACGCTTCAGAATGACCGTATAATAAGTCTTTTCGAAGATACGTCGAGCAGGATATGGGTTTGTACGTTAGGAGGCGTATGTTATTATGATTATGAAGCGGATACGTTTTATCCCTTCCGGTTAGACGCACAATCGCCCGTTTATTATTCGGAGCAGGTACTCGAAGATTATGAAGGTAATTTATGGTTCAGAGACTATTTTAGTATAATGAAATACAATTTCCCGACAAAGACGTCGAACATCTATCATTCCGATGACTGTAACCTGCATTCGGTGGCGGTTACGATGACGGAACGCGGGATACCCGTATTTGCCGATGCCGTGTCCCTGTTCGCCTATAACCCTGCGACAGATAAATTCAACAGGGTCGTATCGCTGTATGACTATGTGGAAAATAAGCTGAATGTCATTACTTCATTACTGGAAATGCCGCAGGAAGGCTTTTTCATCGGCACGGATCTCGAAGGATTGATATTTTATAACATGTACAGCAAACAGCTTGAAACGATTATCCCCGATATACACGTACGTTCGATAAGCCGTTTTAGCGCGAACGTTTACTGGATAGCTTCGGAATCGGGTGTTTTTATTTATAATTTAACAGATAAGTCGGTAACCAATCTTCGTAAATCGCTGGTAAATGATTATGCTATAGCCGACAATGCCGTTTATTCGATAATAAAAGACCGGGAAGGAGGCGTATGGGTAAGCTCTTTTTTCGGAGGGATTAACTATTTGCCGGGAAATCGTAACCGTTTTACCCGTTATATAGCAGGGAAAACGCATCCCGGGATGCTTGGCAATACGGTTCGCGAAATATGCCCCGACAAATACGGTAACCTGTGGCTGGGCACGGAAGATAACGGTATCAACCATTTTAATCCGAAAACGAACGTGATGATTCATTATTCGTTGCATAATGACGAACGCAGGCTTACCACCACCAATATCCACGGATTGTATGCCGATGGGGATACATTGTGGATAGGGTATTTTAATCATGGTATCGATTTGTTTCATATCCCGACGGGAAAGATTTTAGAGAATTACAGTCATACGAATAACGGCCTTTCTTCAAATTTTATTTTGTGTTTCCGTAAGACAAAAAGTGGCGACCTGCTTGTCGGGACATCTGTTGGCGTCGATATTTACGATAAGAAAACGCACGGCTTCTCAAAATGGAAAGACACCGCCGGCATGGTCCGGCAGATTACGGAAGACCGGAATGGAAATGTCTGGGTGGCAACGAATAACGGATTGTACAAATATACGCCGTCGTATACGGATGCCGGCGGCGGGACGTCGAAAGAAGAACGTCTTGCATATTATGCCGGTTCGCAGGGACATGGCGGCAGCGGCCTCGGCACATCCAACATTACCTCCGTATTTGAAGATTCCAAAGGTCGTATCTGGGTTGCCACATACTACGGATTATCGCTCTATAACGAATATACCGATTCGTTCAGCCGGATAACGACAAAGGACGGATTGCCCGCTAATGTGATATACCGGATTGTAGAGGATGAAAACAATATGTTTTGGATATCTACATCAAACGGCCTGGCACAGTTTAACCCCGATACACATATGATTCATACATACTCATATACCGATGGACTTCATGAGACGCAGTTTAATTTTTCATCCTCATACAGGGATGAAAACGGTACGATTTACATGGGGACCGTAAACGGCATGATGTCGTTTAATCCCGCCGCTTTTACAAAAGATATGCATGTGCCTTCGCTTTATATCACAAGAGTTCAGGCGCCGGAATATCCGCATAAAGATAAATATCTGATAAACAACACACCCGAAAATCCTTATGAACTCAGGCTACCGCATAATTCGGCGACGGTTACTATTTCGTACATAGCATTGAGCTATACCTCTCCTGATGCCGTGAAATATGCATATATGCTGGAAGGAAGCGATAGGGAATGGGTTTATATGGGGATGAACCGGGAAGTTACGTTTGCAAATCTGGCGCCCGGCGATTATACGTTTAAAGTCCGCTCGACGAACAGCAGCGGCACGTGGCAGGATAACGAACAAATCCTGCACATCGTCATAACACCTCCTTTCTGGGCTACAAGCTGGGCGATTATATTTTATATATTTATGCTGTCGGTGTTGGCCGTTGCTTTTTATAAATATAAAAAACGATCGTTTATAAAAAATGCACAGCGCAATCAGGAACTTTTTGAAGTGGAAAAAGAAAAAGAATTATATAATGCCAAAATACAGTTTTTCACGTTTATCACACACGAGATACGTACGCCGTTGACTCTGATTAAAGCGCCTCTTGAAAAAATTATCAATTCGGGCGAAGGTACGGAAAATACGAAGCAAAACTTGATGATGATAGAAAAAAACACACAACGACTGTTGGATCTCAGCAACCAGCTGCTTGATTTCCGGAAAACGGAAAGTCGAGGATTCCGCCTGAATTTTGTTAAAACAAATGTGTCGGTCGTCCTTGATAATATTATGATTCCCTTCTTAAGCGCTTTCGAAGATGAGAACAAACGTTTTTCCGCCGATTTGCCTGAAAAGCATTTGTTTGCCTATGTTGACCTGGATGCTTTCATAAAGATTATGACCAACCTTCTATCCAATGCCCTTAAATATTCGGGCAGTTACATCCATCTGGAGGTTGTCGCGACCAATAATCCGGATGGCGATTTTAAAATAGTGATCACAAACGACGGCTTACTGATACCCGCAGAAGGACGCGAACAGATATTCAAACCGTTTTACCGGATGAAAGAAACGGAAACCATACAGGGGAGCGGTATCGGATTATCCCTTTCGCGTACGCTGGCCGATTTTCACAACGGAAGTCTTGTTTATGAGGCAACGGACGACGGGATGAACCGTTTTATTCTCACATTACCGGTCAGGCAAAAAGATTATAATTTTGATTTCGATGAATCACCGGCGTCGGAGGCGGACGGGGAAAGCGAAGTCGGCGTGTCGCAAGACGAATGGAGGTCGGATAGACCCGTTTTATTGGTCGTCGAAGATCAATCCGACATGCGCAAGTTTATCCTGGATGAGATAAAAATCAATTATAAAACGTTGGAAGCCGGTAACGGAAAAGAAGCTTTAGACCTGTTGAATGAAAATATGGTGCATTTGATAATCAGCGATATCATGATGCCGATGATGGATGGCTTTGAATTGTGCAATACGGTGAAAAACGATGTGAGATTCAGTCATATTCCGTTTATCATCCTGACGGCGCAGCATAATATGCAGTCGCATCTTATAGGCCTTAACAAAGGAGCGGATGCATATATGGAGAAACCGTTTTCATTGGAACATCTTCATGCGCAGATAGAAAATCTGTTAAAAAGCAGATCGGCGCTGCATAAATCATATCTGGAAAAACCGCTGATCCCGATACAATCGTTAGTAGTAACGCCTGTTGACGATATTTTCATAAATGAATTGAATGTATACATTGAAGCGCATCTGACGAACAAAAACATCAGCACGGAAATGCTTGCCGGCGTAATGAACATGAGCAGTTCGAGCTTGTACAGGAAAGTGAAAGGGATATCAGGCCTGTCGCCGGTGGATTTCATTCGTATGGTACGTCTGAAGAAAGCCGTTGAAATAATGCGTTCCGGCGAGAAACGCATCAATGAAATTGCATTCCTCGTCGGTTTCTCATCGCCGGCCTATTTCTCGACAATCTTCCAGAGACAGTACGGCAAGTCTCCTTCGGAATATATGAAAGATATGAATTGACCCGCCGTATGGATTTCAAAATAGAATATAAACAGTGTATATTTTATACGGAATATTTCAAATAAAGTTTGTATCTTGGTCGGCTAAAATAACAAAATAATAGCATGGAATGATGTCGAAACGCCAGAGTGATACAGTGGAAATGTCTGATGATGAGTTGCTTCTTCGATTTAAAGGTGGAGAAGAAGAGGATGTTTTCAGCGCAATCTATGAACGTTATCACAAGCTGTTGTATGTCTTGGCATATAAATATCTGAAATCCAAAGAACTTTCACAAGACGCCGTTCAGCATGTTTTCCTGAAATTCTGGGAAGCACGTTCGGTTTTGATAATTGACAAAATCAACAGGTCTTGACAGGATACGGATCTATTTTAGCGGTGAAAACCTGTTTGAAATAACGAAAATGCTGAAAGCATACGACCCGGAATTAAACATCGCCGGCGGATACATGTATCCCGTTTTGCGTAATTTTTCAATTGGATTTAATTTAACTTTTTAAACGGATTTACAATGAAAAACAATCATTTTTTCTTACTTATTTTTCTAATTCCGGCAGTGCTGAACAGTTGCCGGTTAGACATAGAACCCCTGACGACATTATCGCCTTCAAGTTTTTGGAATACGGAACAAGACCTGCAAATGGCATTAAACAGCATATACCGATACACTTTCCTTGACGGCTTCAGGACAGATCTTCAAACCGTTGACGCCTATGAAAGCAATCCGAATACGGTCAGTTCCGGCACCTATACTCCGACGAATACAGATAACTATTGGAAAACGAGCTATATCCAAATCCGTACGGCTAATTCTTTTCTCGAAAATTATCAAAAAGCCAATGTAAATGAATCGCTGAAATGCCGTTATGCCGGCGAAGCCCGTTTTTTTCGCGCTTATTTCTACACTTATTTACTGCAACGCTTCGGAGACGTCCCGTATGTGGAAAAAACATTGGACATGAATTCCCCGGAACTTTACGCTCCGTGCACTCCACGTGCGGAGGTATTGAGTAAAATAATGGAAGATATTCGATATGCAGTGGATAACATTCCAGGGAAATCGGCCTTATCTTCCGACGTGGGCCGTATCACAAAAGGTGCGGCTTTGACACTGCAGGCCCGCGTGGCACTTTACTTTGGGACGCTTTATAAATTTCACGGTTTGGGTGAATACAAAACACTGCTGACTTTGGCAAAAACCGCTGCCAAGTCAGTCATAGATGACGGAGAATATGCGTTGTATGAAAACTATCGAAACCTTTTCCTGCAGGCCGGAAATGACAATTCCGAAAGTATCATGACACTGCGGCATACGCCGGATGCCGGACCCGGTACCAACCGTTCACGGCAAATGATTTTCGACTTTTCTTTTTCTCCCACAAAATATTTGGCAGACGCCTTTTTATGCAGCGACGGTTTACCCATCGACAAATCCCCGTTATTTCAGGGATACCTGCCCTTGGGGGCGGAGTTCAATCACCGCGACCCGCGGATGGCGCTGACGATATGGCGACCTTATGACCCCGATTATCAAATGCAGCCTCAGCCGTTTATCCCCAGTTTTGCGGCAAATACCGTCACCGGTTATATGTTTAAGAAATACGCTGCGGACATATCCCCTTCCTATACGCATGATTTGCTGATGCGTTACGCCGAAGTCCTGTTGATTTATGCAGAGGCAGCCTATGAGATAGAAGAATCTATTTCAGATTCCGACTTGAATATTTCCATTAATACATTGCGCCGGCGATTCAAGTCGAATCCGGACTGTTTACCCGATTTAACCAATGCTTTTGTAACGGCTAACAATCTGAATATGCGTGAAGAAATCCGGCGAGAACGCCGGGTAGAGTTAGCTGGAGAATCGTTTCGTTATGGAGATCTGATCCGGTGGAAAACGGCGGAAACGGAATTACCGCAAGATATACTGGGCGCTAAACTTGACAAAAAGGTTTATCCTTCGGTAGAAAAGCCTCTTACTACGGATGGATTTATCATTCTACAATATGCCACCACGCGAACCTTCAACAGCGACAGGGATTATTTATTCCCTTTGCCATTGCTGCAACTGTCACTGAACAAAAATCTGACACAAAATCCTAATTGGTAATTCATTTAAATGAAAATAATGAAAACGGACGGAAAGAAAAAAATGATCATTAAAGCAAATTGAAATATAAACATTTAACTAAAAAAGTATGAAATACAGAAATACCTCTCTATTTTTGTTATCGGCTTCTGCGCTGGTTACTCAAGCGCAGCAACCCAATATAGTAATTTTCCTCGTAGATGATATGGGGCTGATGGACACTCAAGTGCCATTCATGGTCGACACAAACGGGAAGCCGGTCCGGTATCCGCTGAATGAATGGTATCACACGCCAAACATGGAACGATTAGCCAATCGGAGTGTCCGGTTTTCGACATTTTATGCACAAAGTGTAAGTTCGCCTACACGAGCCTCCCTCATGACGGGACAAAATGCGGCAAGGCATCATACCACTAACTGGATCAACTCCGAAACTAATAATAAAACGCCCTATGGCCCTGCCGGCTGGAATTGGGATGGCATCAAAAAGCAGGACATTACTCTGCCGAAACTTTTACAACAGGCCGGTTATCGAACGATTCACGTGGGCAAGGCTCATTTCGGCTGTATAGGCAGCGAAGGCGAAAATCCGCAAAATATCGGTTTCGACATAAACATTGCCGGTTCCTCCATCGGACAACCCGGCAGTTATTACGGCGAATACGGATACGGACACATTAAAGGGAATAAGAAAAGGGCTGTTCCCGGACTGGAAAAATACCACGGTTCCACCACCTTCCTTTCCGACGCACTGACATCCGAAGCCATTGCCCGGATAACGCAGGCAGTAGACGAAAAAAAACCGTTTTTTCTCTATCTGGCACATTATGCCGTACACGCACCCTTTGAAGCCGACAAGCGTTTCCTTGCCCATTACACCTCTGCCGACAAAACTAACAATGCAAAGGCTTTTGCCACCCTGATAGAGGGAATGGATAAATCGCTTGGAGATATCATGGATAAATTGAAAGATTTGGGCATTGCAGAAAACACGTTAATCATCTTCCTGGGCGACAACGGCTCCGATGCTCCCTTAGGCGATGAAAAAGGACACTTCTCTTCCGCTCCGTTACGAGGGAAAAAGGGAACGGAATATGAAGGCGGTACCCGAGCCCCGCTGATTATCGGATGGGCCGAACCGGACAGTAAAAATCCTCTTCAGGAAACGCTTCCCGTCAAACAGGGATATATCCAGCAACAACTGGCCACCGTGATGGATATTTTTCCCACCGTGCTTTCTCTGACCGGAGTAGAGAATCCGGCAAATCATCCGATTGATGGATTCGACCTAAAAACACAATTGTACGGAAAAATAAATAAAAAACGTACGGAAACATTTCTTATGCACTTTCCGCATGCGCACCGCGGCAATTATTTTACTTCTTACCGTAATGCCGGCTGGAAATTGATCTATTGGTATCACCCCGAAGATCCGGCACATCCCACATATGAACTGTATCATATCACCGCAGATCCTTTTGAAACGAACGATTTGTCCGGCAGCAACAAACAAAAATTGACATCCATGATAAAGCAAATGGCCGATCAGTTGACAAAAGAAGGTGCGCTCTATCCGGAAGATGCCAATGGAAACGGGATAAAACCCGTGATTCCGTAAAAACGCATGAGATGCCGTATCTCTGCTACACAATAAGAGTGACGCCGTCTCGAAAGTTCGCCTTCATTCGGCTCGTCTTATTTTAGCCCAATCCGGCACGATCGTTCACATAACTACCACGCAATCAGGTTTATGCATTGGCAGCAACTCATCAATGGTAAGACTGCAGATTTTTTCTCATGGCGAGGGTTGACTGTTTAACCCACATTGCAGCTCTCAGCGAAGCAACAGTTAAATAACAATAAAAAAGCGAACAGTAAAAGGCGAAAAAATCACATACACTTATGTTCGTGAGCTGTTCGGCGGGGAAAAATGGCTGAAAAAGTGCCGTTTTCGACGGAATTTTCAATACTTGTAAGCCGAAAGCAGCAGCAATACCCTTTTTTACATTTGAAGGAGACATTGAAGACGTTACAATAATCAACAATGATTTCCGTAAAATAAAAGAAGTATATCAGTCCATCGGAACAGTCAACGAGAGAGAAATAAGAGTATTCGGAAACATCCGGTAATTTATCTCGACAGGTCGTTTTTCGTTTTTATTTTCGTGTTATGCGCGCATCAGGTGTCGTGACTGTCTGCGGAACTGGGTAGCATTCATTCCCGTCATGTTCTTGAAAAAACGACTGAAGAGGGCATGCTCTTCAAAACCGAGCAGGAAGGCGATTTCCTTCGACGACTTCGAGGTGTAGTACAGCAACCTTTCGGCTTCGGCAATGATACGGTTATGAATCACTTTGATGGCCGGCGGTCGGTGATAGTAGGAGAGGATGTTGGCCAGTGTTTTGGACGACTTGTTAAGCATGTCGGCATATTCCTGCACCTGTTTTTTTTCACGGAAATGTTCGTCTACAAGCATGTAAAATTTACGCATGATCTCGAAACGGACACAGCGTTGCGAAAATACGCCGTCTTTACTGCGTGCCAACCGGCAACAGAGGATAATGGTACGTTTGAGGATGATACGCAGCATTTCGTCCTGCATTGAATCGTGCAAGGCCAGTTCTTCGAGAAAGACATTGACTAAGCGGTTAAGTTTGAAAACATCCTCGTCGTTGACACGGAAACTGATCACGTTTTGTGAACCGTTAAAAAGCAGTCCGTTGCAAAGGACCTCGCTGTCATGGTCAATGATATGGTAGAAACGGTTGTTAAACAGCATGGCGCGATAGCGTCCGCGTACGACCCCCAGTTTCATACAGTGCAGGTAAGAGAGCGAAACGATTTCGCCCGCGTGAAAAGTAAAGGATTCGTAGTTGATGGTCAATTCTACTTCCCCTTCCGTAATCCAGATGAACTTGTAGAGCGTCTTGTCGCGCAACAGTTCCACATCTTTATCAAGCGAATCGCACAGGATCAACTTGCTCTTAATTTTTGGATTTTCATACATATATTTCATATCGGTACTGATTAATAGAAAAAAATTTTTCAAACGTACGAATTTTTCTCGTATTTTAAAAGTAATTTTGCTCATAATTACAAACGCTTGCAAAAAAAGCTTTATAACGTTTGGTATGGGTAAGATATATTCACATGGATTATATGCCGACAGGCGTTTTCTATGAATGACGCCGGATTTATAAGGGCAGAAGCGACAAAGCCTCCTCCTTTCTACTCCAAACGGCGCAGGGTTGAATATGGAATATCCTTTATGTCAAATGTTTAACATGCAAGGAAGCGCTTGCAGGATTTTCAGGCATATCGTTTCGTTTCATTCCAAGATTCATATCGAAAAATGCCTGTTGGCACACAGCGTTTCCTGAGTATTCACACGATTCGTCATAGAGCCGCAAAATCTCTCACTTTATTGTTTTTGAAACTTAATAACTATCTATCTTAACAACGCCCGTTTTTTCATTCAATCAGCGCGTCTACTTACAGTGTATCGATGGTGACTTTTTCCATTTTGCCGGTAAACGTAAAGGGCGACTTATAAGCGGCAGATACGGATGTTCCGAAGTTACGTCCCGCCTGAATGACAATCCATGATAACGGATTCATGATCGGCAGTTGCGCTCCGATCTCTATGGCAATTACCTTTTCGCCGTTAACAGATAGTGTTACGGTTTTGTTTTTCAGTATTTCATCGCCTGTCGAGACGACATCCGCTTTGAATATGACTTTCCCGGATGGAATGGTTTTTTTCGGCTGTACCGTAATCTGTTTTCCGGCCGTATTCGAAGCATTGACAAACTGAAATCCTAATGCTTCGGCATACGAACGGCCTCCGAGACACAGCACGAGTTGTTTTCTGCCGTCAAAAACAAATCTGTTTGCGTTTACCCACTGATCTTTCAACGGGAATATATTGTATTCCCATGCTTCGGATTCGAACAGTTCGGCTAACTCCCGCACTTTTTCCGGATAACGGTCTGCAAGGTCGACCGTTTCATTGAAATCCTCGCGTACGCGATAGATGTGTTCCATCCTCATAATCGGGATATCCCTTGTAAAAGCGGAAGGGCGTATTCGTAGCAGCAGCCCATCCCTACGGATAATGAGCAAAGGAATATTCCAAACCCAGCAAATCCAACTGTTTCAGTTCGTCGGCTATGATTTGTTCTTTGGAAGCGTTCGGGTCATGCGGCAAAAAACGACCTAATTCCCATCCGGAACCTTCCGCGCCGTTATCGCCGACGGAAAGGACAATCAACGTGTTATCCAACTGTCCGATCTGTTCGATGAATTGAATGATCCGGCCTGCTTCGCAATCAGTCTGGGCGGCAAATCCGGCATATACTTCCATCTGACGCGCATACGCTTTCTTTTCGTCGGCGGACAATTGTTCCCACGATTTTACGGAAGGGTTTCGGGGCGGCAGCTTCGTGTTTTCAG
>JAITBC010000249.1 GCA_031283785.1 Tannerella sp.
CTTACGGTTTTGGAGACCGTTGCTCTACCAATTGAACTACACCCCTGTATCTACGACAAAAAACAGTGCCACCGCCGATTCACAAACCGGAACAGCCCATCTATTGCCGTTTTCAGACACTTCTGACTAATCTTTTCTTTTTACAAAGACTGCCACAAATCCCGACGCAAGCGCAAGCATTGCCACTCCCAAGGGCAACTCGACACCCGTATGCGGATTACCGACCTCGGCTGTTTCTGTGCCATTGGCACGCTATATTGCCAAGTACAAGGACGGCAAACACGCGGGGAAATGGATAGCCGTCGGCAGTCAGTTTGCGGTGCCGTATGTGTTCAAAAAACTGTTCAGCAAAGAAGAAATTACGTTTGAAGATATGTGCGAGACAAAGTCTGTGACCACCGCTTTATATTTGGATATGAACGAAGGGCTCGGCGAGAACGAACACAGTTACTGTTTTATCGGAAAAGTCGCTCGGTTCTGTCCGATAAAAGAAGGTTGCGGAGGAGGCGTACTGCTCCGCGAAAAAGATGGGAAATACTACGCCGCAACGGGTACAAAAGGTTACAGATGGCTCGAATCGGAAATGGTTCGGGAACTCGGAAAAGAAGCGGAAATCGACCGCGCGTACTATGACAAAATGGTTGACGAGGCTGTGCGAACTATCGCAAAATACGGCGACTTTGAGCGGTTTGTTTCGGATGATTTTTTGTGGCATCTGAAATACCTGCCGCCTTGCGAAAATAAAAAATACAACACGTGCTTAGATTGCCCGGATTTCTTGGGCGATATGTTCCATATGCACTGCAATTTGGGATACGAAATTTCGGATATCGAATGTTTGAAAATACAACAAACTGTAAAGGAGAACTGATATGTCATACCAAAACATTGACAATATTATTATAGAGAATGCTCGGATTATATTCCGCAACTTTTCGGGCAAGGAATCGAAATACAACCGGGCGGGCAACCGTAATTTCTGCGTTATAATCGATGACCCCGAACAGGCTCGGAGATTGGGCGAAGACGGTTGGAACATAAAGATTCTGACTCCCCGGAACGAGGACGACGACCCTAGGTATTATATTCAAGTCGCCGTCAGTTTTGCGAACATTCCGCCTAAGGTGTTTATGATTACAAAAAAGACAAGAATTATGCTTGATGAGGATACAATTGAGGCGCTGGACTTTGCCGAAATCCGTAACACGGATTTGACCATTCGCCCTTACCCTTGGGAAATCAACGGCAAATCCGGCATCAAGGCTTATCTGAAAACGATGTATGTAACCATCGAAGAGGACGAATTATCCGATAAGTATGCGGCGGACGAAACACCGTTTTAGATGAAAAATATACGCGCTGTCACAGCTCGAAGGAGATGGTGTTTTGTGGCATTATCAGTATACCGATGAGTTATATCACTACGGCGTCAAGGGAATGAAGTGGGGAATCAGAAGGACTCCCGAACAGCTTGGGCATCGGAAACAAGGGTTGAAAAAATCAATAATATTTGATATAATTAAGACCGGCAGAGTGTCTGTAAAAGTTAACAGGGAAAATCAGAATCGTCATATTCCGAGCAGCACAGGGTACATCAAAGGCAGAAGTCAATTATTTGGGAGTCTTGATGACGCTCAGAAACTTATTAACGAGTTGAGCGGAACCGGAAAGCCGATAATAATCAATGGAAAATGGAAACACAAAGAACGTGTCAGTGCTTCCAAAGTTATTGGCGTATACATCAATCCGGAAACCGGGGAAGCAAAGAGAACAAATAAAGCAATTATCGTATATTCAAAGACGGGGAGCCATATTTATCCGAGAAAACCTAAAAAAGGAGAATAGTTATGGAATTGTGGAGATTAGAGGGGAAAAAAGTGCGAGTTATTGATATGAGAGGCAACGAGTTTATCGGAGAAGTCGGCGACTATATTGCCGCCGATGACCAATCTTCTGACATAGGAGAAATAGAAAGCATAATTCTTGATGTTCCATATGAAAAATACCCTATGGAATTTTTGAAAACCGAAATTAAATTGATTGAAATTATTAAGTGACAGGATGTTTTTACGCTAAAAAAAACACGTCCTTTTATGGAAACTAAATTATGAAAAAAGGAGTAAAACAATGAGCAAAATGAGTGTATGTTATTCAAAAGAAGGTGTGATTACGAAGATAAGTCCTGCAAAGTTTCGTGAATTGGAAGGGAAAACTATTAAAGAGGCGATCAGCTTCGTTAATGATGACCGCGATGCGAAACAACGGGAACGGCACAAGCAAATGGCAGACTTCTTTGAGATTTTGTACGACCAGACTAAAAAATCGAGTGAGATCTATGGCATTATTTAGAAAATCTACGAAAGACTGAGTCCTAACAGGGGCTCTTTCTTTTATTTTTGAGAAGGAGGTGAACGCCATAAGCATCCGTTTATATGATTACCAATTGAAAGCCGTAACGCAAATGAAAAACGGTTGTATTCTATGCGGCGGGGTGGGAAGCGGAAAAAGTTTAACCGCTCTTGCTTACTATTATTTGCAAAACGGAGGAGAGTTGAGCAGCCTTACGGGCGGAAATTATGTTCCGATGGACGATGTCAACATTAAAGATTTATATATAATCACGACCGCCCGAAAAAGGGACACGTTGGAATGGGAGGGTGAGCTTTTGCCTTTTCTTCTTTCTCCACATCCGGAAGTTAATTTTTATCGAAACAAAGCGGTTGTGGATAGTTGGAACAACATTGGTAAGTACGCTGAGGTTACGGACGCTTTTTTCATATTTGACGAGCAGCGGGTAATCGGAAGCGGCGCGTGGGTAAAATTTTTTCTCAGGATATCGAAGCGGAATAATTGGATTTTGTTGTCAGCCACTCCCGGAGATACTTGGCAGGATTATATTCCGGTGTTTATTGCGAACGGATTTTACAGGAATAAAACAGAGTTCATAAGAATGCATATTGTGTACGCCCGGTTCAGTAAATTTCCGAAGGTTGACCGATATGTTGACACTGAGCGGTTGGCGTGGCTGCGCAACCGAATTTTGGTGAATATGGATTTCAAGCGTCAAACGACAGCACATCACAAGGAAATTTATGTTAAATACGACACCGCGATGTACAAAGACGTTATCCGAACCCGTTGGGATCCGTACAAGAATGAACCCGTCGCAAACGCCGGCGGGCTTTGTTATATCCTGAGAAAAGTCGTTAATACAGACGAATCCCGGCAAAGCGCAGTCCTGGAAATTTTCAGAAAACATCCGCGAGTCATTATATTCTACAACTTTGACTACGAGTTGGAACTGCTCAAAAAATTGGATTACGGCGAAGCGGCGGAAGTCGCCGAGTGGAACGGACATAAACATCAGCCTATGCCGGACTGCGAGAGTTGGGTGTATATGGTGCAATACAGCGCCGGTTGTGAGGGGTGGAATTGTGTCAAAACCGATGCCGTTATATTTTACTCGCAGAACTATTCTTACAAGGTTATGACGCAGGCGGCGGGGCGAATTGACAGGCTTAATACGCCGTATACGGATTTGTACTACTACCACCTGAAGTCTCGAAGCGGGATTGACTTGGCTATCGGCAGGGCTCTTAAAAACAAGGAGAACTTCAACGAAAACAAGTTTGTGAAACTGTAAAAGGCGGCTTGCGGTTAATTTGCACACGCGAAAAAAACAACTGCTTTTATGAAGACCGAATAAATTATGAAAGGAGATTTTAAACTATGATAAGACGTGTTTAGCGGCCAAACCGCATTTGGCTGCGTCTCGGGCGGACCTGTTTATTATGGTGTTAAAAAAGATGAAACTTAGTTTCATCTTTTTTTTTGGAGAAAGGATGTAATTATGCGGAAACAAATAGTTTATGTATTCCGGATAGTAATGTCAATATTGTATGTGTCGTGTTGCGGGTATTTGGTGATACGGTATGTTTCGGGTATATATGGCGATTGGTGGTTTCAGAAAATTTTGAAAAAAGGATGTATTTATGTGGAAACAAAAATTGTTGAAGAATAAAATATATTCGCTTATGTTGGTGGCGTTGGGAGTGCTGAGTATTTTCGCCGGATGCGGCGTCACCTTTTTCATATTTTCTTTGATGTTGGGTATTCCGGTGTTTTTTTCCAAGGAGAATTGGATTACGTGAGACGGAGCGAATGCAAAATTTACGCCCGGTTTTATTTTTGCAAAATGGGTTTTGCCCGGTTTTATTTGGGCTTTGAGGTTTTTCGGATAAATTTTTGAGCCGTATTTATGATTTTTGCCCACTTTTTTTGGGCTTTTGCCCACTTTTGCAGATTAAAACCGGGCTTAAAAATTGAGCATATTTTTCTGAAAATAAGCCTTTTTTGCCTGATTTTCAGGTTTTTTGACCGATTTATGCTGACTTTTTGTTTAATAATTGCCCAAAAGCCCACTTGCCCACTTTTTTATTATATTAATTGTGATAAAAAAAAGTAAAATATATATAAGTTTAGCAAATAAACCGGGTTTTTGGGTAAGCAGAAATTTTTTGTTAAAAAAGGGTTGACTTTTGAATATTTATGGTATACTGTGTGACAATGGTTGTAATATTGAGACGCGAGGTTGTTAATATGGATATGGTTGTTTCGCAATTCGGAAGCGAATTGCAACAAAAAATAATCGGTGAATTGAACAAAGAATACCTTCAGACGGGGAAGTACATTAAAGACCAAATAAGTGTGTCGCCTAAAACATTGTCGGCATTGATATTAGCCGGGAGTACCATCGGAACAGCGGGGTCTGCCGCAGTGTCCCCGCTGTTGTTTATGGCCACCGCAAACCCCGACGCGCTGGTACGTCACGGCGGAGGCGTTTTAAGCGTTGCCCGCGGAGAAGACGGTCGCTTTATATATCAGGCTCCGTTTATTCCTCTGGCAAGCTCGATACCGGTCGTTGCTCCGTTGATGGCGTTGCAGACCTTGTCAACAATTATTATAATACAACAATTCAGCATAATAGACAAAAAAATAGACACTATAAAGGACACTATGACGAAGATGTTGGCGCGGCAGGAAGTGACGAAAGTCGCGGAATTATTTTCGGCTTTCGGCATAGTGGACGAGATTTATCTGCAGTACGAAAAAATCGGAAAATTTTCAACCGATATGCTCATACGATTGGCATTGGCGGAACGTGACGCGTTGATTTTATCGAAGAGATATGAGATGTTGGAAAATTCAAAAGACGGCGATGAATCCGCGGACAGTTACGCCGATTACGACACTTACTGCACTATGATGTCGTCGTTTCTGAATCTGCGCGTTAAGTATTTGCGGACTTGCGTAGATATTCAGGAAAATCCGCAGTTTGTCCGGCATTCTTCGGATAACTTTAACACGACGCTGAAAGACAGCATAAATATGTGGGACGAGTTGCTGCAAAAGTCGGATAAAATAAAAAAGGATATTTCCGAAGCCGTCAAACAAGCCGAACAGGAGGGCGGTTTGCTGAAAGTAGTCCGAAAAACAAGGGAAAAAGAGCTTTCACGCAAAAAAGACGAGTACACCGCGTTGTTGGAAAAAGAACGCCTCATTTTGAGGGATTTTCACAGCTTGATAGATATTTCAAAACGGATGTGCGAGCCGAAAACTGTGCAAACGGCGCCGACATTTATATATTGGCGCGACCGCGACGGAGAGCATTGTATAGCCACAAACGATAAACTGCCCGAAACCGTTCAGAGTGCCGCCGCGGCACAGTAGTTTGAAAAATGAGGTGCTGATGAAACTTGATATTAAAAAAGGACAACAGCTTGTGGGGCTGATCGGGGGAATAGTGACGCTTGTCGTGCCGGCGGTGAAAGCCGTTAATGACAAGATAAAAGGTTTAATTGCAATACCGATGCTGTACTCAAAAGATGTCTCCATAAAGTTGGAACAAGCCGCGGATATTCTCCAAAAAAGCGGATTGAGCGTTGCACCGATTGAAATCCGGGAAGCAGACACCAAATACAAAAACCTGTTTTGACCGTCAGGTCGTCGGAACGGTTCCGAAACAGGGGCAAAAAGTTAATCCGGGTTCGATTGTGTATTTGAAATATGTGACCGGGGAAATAATCGAAAAAAGCAAACAATTACATAACGCCGCGGAGATGAAAAAAGCCGAGGCTAAGAAAAGTAAATCAAAGCGTGCAAAAAATAAAGAAAAAACGCGTGAAGGTTTATTTTGAGTTTGCGGCTTCGGCGGCACGTGAAATTTACAAGGTGTTTTATGAAGAGGTTGGGAGTACTCTTTGTCTCTTTGAATTAACCCGAAAAGCGTCCGTAAACACGATCGCTTTCGGTTTGAAAGGAGAGGTAAAAAATTATGGGCAGAAAAAAGAAGGAACAGGCAAGCGAAAACAAACCGCTCGGCAATGCCGAACTTTTTGATGATACGCCGGAAGGACCTTGGGCGGAATGTTTGGAGTGCGACACTCTTATGGAGTACAGCCGCAATTTGGAACGGTTCAGATGTCCTATGTGCGGAAAAGAAATCGCCGAGGAGGATTATGAGGAAAGCTGCGACGGCAGTCCGCCTTTCGGTTGCAGAGCGTGCGGCGGTCCGTATCCCCATTGTATGACAAGCTGCCGATTATTTGACGACTGATAAAACCTTGGTCAAAGCCTGTGTCTGAAAAAAGACGCGGGCTTTTGTTTTTGCACTTTTTTATTGCGCGTAAAACACATTCCCTTTTATGAAGAGAGAGACGGACATAACCGCCGTTCTTCTTTTTTTTGGGGGGGGATTATTTATGAACGCCGAATTAAAACATCACGGCATTCTAGGAATGAAGTGGGGAGTACGGAAAAAAGCTGAGAAACTTACTAAAAAAAAACTGACAGCCATAGAGAGAAGCAGCGACGCAACCCGTATGGACAAAAAAAGAGCGTCCCGTTTGCAAGAGGGCTATGTTTATGAGTGGGGAAAAAATATGATGGCAAACACGGTTGTTGACGCTATTAAAAACAGGGGTAAACAATACGACGCCAAGAGATATGTTACTGTGGTTCTACGCTCCGTACGGGATACGGCGATTACTCGAGCGTTGGACAGATCCGCAATGAAGAAGTATTCCTCAGACGGGACCCTTTCGCCGGGCAAAAAGAAAAAACGTTTTTACAAGGAAGACGTTATTTCGGTTGCCGTCAAGGCGGCGCCTTTTGTCGCCGAGGCGTTGAAATATACGGCAAACTCGGCGATGACGAAAGCGGAGACATACAAAATCAATAAACAAAAGTTTGAAGCGTGGGGGCAAAATATTTTGCCCGAGAGGGTTGACAAAATAGTTTGGAACTCTCCCGATTTTAAGACTGCAATTATTGACAACAGATAATTTGAGAAAAGAGGCGGTTAAATGTCAGAAAGTGATTTTCAGGCAAAACTTATTTGCGAGTTAAGAAAAATGTTTCCGGGTTGTTTGGTCACAAAGAACGATCCGAATTATATCCAAGGCTTCCCCGACCTGACTGTTTTTTACAAGGACAAATGGGCGGCGTTAGAGTGCAAAAAAAATGCAGGCGCGAAGAAACAACCGAATCAGGAATATTATGTCGGGCGGATGAACGAGATGTCATTTTCGAGATTTATCTGTCCGGAAAACAAGGAGGAAGTGTTGCGTGAACTTCAACAAACACTCCGCGCTTGAGGGGCAGCACGCTTTTCTGAGTGCGAGCAAATATCATTGGGTCAATTACGGCGAAGATAAATTGTGCGAAACATATCTGAAATTCCGGATGGCGCAGAAAGGGACGGTTCTTCACAGCTTCGCGGCGCAATGCATACGGCTCGGGCAAAAACTGCCGAAATCGCAAAAAACTTTGAACGTGTACGTGAACGACGCAATCGGATATAAAATGACGCCTGAGCAAATTTTATTTTACTCCGAAAATTGTTTCGGTACAGCCGACACGATTTCATTCCGAAACGGTTTGATCAGAATACACGATTTGAAAACCGGCGCAACGCCCGGGCATATGGAGCAGCTTGAAATATATGCCGCTCTTTTTTGTTTGGAGTACAAAGTGAAACCCGGAGATATTCAAACCGAACTCCGATTATATCAGGGCGATGAAGTTTTGCGGCACAACCCGACAGCCGAAATTATTGCCCCGATTATTGACAAGATAATCACTTTCAATAAAATTATCAACAAAATGAAAGAACGGGAGTGGCAGGAATAATGAATTATATTGCAAATGATATTTTGCGGCATTACGGAATACTCAGGCGTTCCGGGAGGTATCCTTGGGGTTCCGGCGACAACCCGTATCAGCATAGCGGCGACTTTTTAAGCAGAGTAAACGACTTGAAAAAACAGGGACTCGGCGATACCGAAATAGCCAAAGCGATGGGTCTGTCCACAACGCAATACCGCGTCCAAAAGTCATTGGCAAAAGACGAGAGGAGAGCCTCGGATGTGGCGACGGCTAAAAGTCTCCGCGAAAGAGGCCTCAGCCTCGCCCAAATAGCAGAAAAAATGGGTTACGCACACGATTC
>JAITBC010000267.1 GCA_031283785.1 Tannerella sp.
AACTCGCAGAAGAAAATCGCATATTTCAAGGCGCAAAACTGGCGTCCTCCCTGCAAGTGCGGGCAGGGGAAGTTATGCGCGGCAGCAGTGTCGTGTGCCATAAAAAGACGTTTCGTAAAGATAAAAAGGTTGAATTTATAGAAGAAAGTTAGCATTAAATTTTCAGATCACACGCAAGCGAGTAAAAATAGATGAAAGACAAAAGACAGAAGAAGATAGATATCTGCCTTGTTCGAACGTCTCGAGTAACGCTACTCGAGTGCCCGAGTAATACCTTCCATCCCTAATGGACACTTTGGGATAAAGTCGTTGGGGAATCGTTTGAGGTTACGCCCGCGCAAGCCTGTCAGACCGGGGAATATTCACCGGCACCCCGACATGGCAAGGTTGGAGAGGAATCCGGTTGTCAATAAGATGAACTCCCACCTGTGATTCTGGAATGTATAAAAAACCATTATAAAAACATACCTTTCCATAACTATTTAATAATACCGGCGAAATTGTTTTCTACGATTATTTGTTTCTTCGTTGTTCGCTTACTTATATTATGATAAAACAGGAAGAAACGTTGCGTGAGAGGTATGTTTTTATTTATTTGTCGTCAGATTATTCGGGGTTCAACCGTACATAGTATCGTGGTTGATAATCCGGCAACAGTTCCGGGTGGAATATCCATACCATGTCTTTCAGTATATAATCGGGATGAATCGGGATATCTTCGTAATAAGTTGTTTTACCGGTATTGCAGGCATAAATCCTTTTTTCTTTGTACGCATCGAAAAAGGTATAGTTGGGATTGTTTTTTGCTAATTCGTCGTATGTCAATTCATTCGGGCTGTTGTATTTGATCAGCCAGCAGGCGGCTTTTTCCGCTTTTTCGAGTACCGTTTCAAAGGACAGTCCGAGCGAACCGGCGCTTGTATCTTCTTGCCAAAGGTAAGCGGCTCCGGCGTCCCGGAAGAGGTGCGCGACATAACTCCGTCCGCCGGGAACGTACCAGACGCCGCTGTACATGGTTTCTGCCATGACGGAAGGACGGTCTTCGACCTCCGAAATCAATTCCTGAAGCCGGTGATAGTTCGTTACCGTTTCCCGGAACAGGGAATCGGCGACCGCTCTTTGTTCAAAAAACAGGGCAAGGAAACGGATCCATTCGGCGCGTCCCAACGGCGAAGCTTCCATATAGTCCACACATTCGACGAACGGAATCCCGGATCGGGCTACCTGACCGTATCCGAAGCCTTCGATGGGAGACGTGAAGAGCGCTTCCGGCTCGATCAGCATGATTTTTTCGACGTCGGGAGCGGCGGCCTGCCCCAGGTTGGCGATGTTTCCCCGCCGGACGCCTTCCTGTACAAACGGGATTTGGATGTATTTCGGTTCTCAAACGCCGGCAAGCGTTTGCAGTGCGCCAAATTCGCGGAAGAAGCTGCACTGTACCGAACCGTAACTGATGGTGCGTTCCAGCGGCGTGCGAATCAGGACGCCTTCCGGCAGCGGGTCGGGCAAGGCGGCTGTTTTAGGAACCAGGACGTACCGTTGCAGGATTTTTCCAGTATTCCAGGGATTGCGGACGGTAGCCAGGATATAACCGGCGTGTGTTTCGATGCGGAAATGGGCGGCATAACGGATGCTGTCGGACAGACCGGCGTTGCCGCTTTCTTCCGCCACTCCCGCCTCCTGCTTCCGGCAGGAAAGGAAGAGGCAGGCGAGGAGGATGACCAGTGACCAGTGGCGGGTTTTCATCATCAATAAAATACGAAAGTGTTGGAGCCGATGCCGGTTTCAAAAACGGTTTTCATCTTCCCGTCGGTACCGAAAGTATATACCTTTGATTTCACCTGAAAGTCGGCGTTGGCGATATACACGTCTTTGGTTTTCGGATTAACCTGAATGGCGTAGGGAAAAGAAAGAACCGTTCCATCCGAAATAACGGGGTCGGAAGTGAGCGAGCCGGTTACGGTGTTATATACGCCGAAGGCAGCGGTTGAAACCCAGTTTTCATCGTAAGTAACGTTGTAGAAATAAAGCAAATCGTCCGACAGGTCAAATTTCTGGTTGGCATTAATATTCAGCGCAGTC
The DNA here is from genome assembly GCA_031283785.1 of Tannerella sp. The sequence continues at coordinate 2,083 of JAITBC010000267.1, forward strand.
ACGGCGCCGGTTTGCGTATCCAGTTGCTGTATTCCGCCCGGAATGTCGCCGTAATTTCCCCTGTAAGTAAGGTATATGTTGCCGTCTTTACCGGCTTTCACAAAGTACGGGTTTACGCCGACGGTGATTTTCCTTTCTTCCTGGAAAGAAGCGACGTCTACAACGGAGAGCGTGCTGTCGGGCGACTCCTGCATTCCGCCGCTGTTGGCGACGTAGAGTTTGCCGTTAACGGCAACGATTCCATCCGGATTGTTTCCGACTTTGGCCACGGCATTGTCGAGCGTCAGGGTGGCAGTATCCAGCCGGACTACGTTCCCGTCGTAAGTGCTGGCGTATATTTTCCCTTCGTATGCAGTCAGGTAGCGCGGTTCGCGGGGTTTATCTCCGTTCATTACGCTTATCCGTTTCAGCAATTGACGGGTTGCCATATCCAGGACGGTAATGTTGCTTGAGCCGCTCATGGCAATGTACAGTTTGCTGCCGTAAGCCATCATGTCCTGAGCCAGATCGCCCAGTTCCCCGTTCATAAGGTCGGGAGTCAGCTCTCCGGTTTCAAAGTTGTAACAGGAAAGGCCGGCGTCATTGCCTTTCATCGTTCCTTCATTCAAGATAAACACTCCGTGTGAACCGGGGATAACCGGCCCCGTCGCCGGAAGGGGATCTTCTTCTTCACAGGCGCTGAAAGCGTATACAAACACAAGGTAACAGAAAATAACTTTCAATAATTCTATACTTTTTTTCATTGGATTAAATTTTATATAAATAAATAATTGTGGAAGCTGTTTAGGGATGCAAATTTTATAATTAAGAAAACGTAAACCGCAAAGGGCGCAAAGTTTTTATATACCGTCGAAACTTTGCGCTCTTTGCTCATGACTTTGCGTTCTTTGCGGTTAAAAATATTCATTACAGGTTATTCTTAATAAATAAATTTCAGGCCGAAACGGAACGTTCTTCCCGGCATGGGGTAAGCGTTTACTATTTCGTATTGCCTGTTTGAGAGATTCGAACATTCGGCGGTCAGCGTAAACTCCGTTTCGCTCCATCTTACTGTCCGCAAGAGGGAAATGCCGTGCTCGGCGAAGAGTTTCATTTGCGATTCCGGGTAATTTCCTTCGCCGGAATAACGTT
>JAITBC010000031.1 GCA_031283785.1 Tannerella sp.
ATAAGCGTGCCGGGCAGTTCTTCTGTACTGGTATTTTCGTTTGTAGGATTTGCCACGCAGGAAATTACGGTTGGCAGTCAAACCGCCATCAACGTAACTTTAGTCGAAGACGTGCTGCAGTTGGAAGGAACTGTCGTTATCGGATACGGTACGCTTGAGAAAAAGCAGTTGACGAGCGCTATCACTTCCATTACGGCGAAAGAATTGCCTCAGGGCGTCGGCGGCTCTACTGTTGCCAATGCTTTAAAAGGTAAAGTGAGCAATTTGATAATTCAGGATGATGCAAGCCCCAACTCCGGACTTACTTTACAGTTGCGCGGTATGGCATCGGTGAATACCTCCCGTGCTCCGCTTGTTGTTATTGACGGTATGCCGGGCGGAGATATCCGTTCGGTTGTTCAGGAAGACATTCAGTCTATCGACATACTGAAAGACGCCGGCGCCGGAGCCATTTACGGCACACGTGCTACCGGAGGCGTGATTCTGATTACCACCAAACAGGCGCAGGAAGGCAAGCTGAGACTGTCGTACACCGGCGAAGCCATTTTCAAACAGGATTTCGGCAAACCGCGTGTGCTGACCGCTCAGGAATTTATGCAGTACAAAACCGGAGTAACAGATTATGGCAGCGTTACCGACTGGTGGGATGCGGGTATGGCAGACAATCCTACCTCGAACCGTCATGTGATTACCATACAGGGAGGAGCGCCAACAGCCAAAATTTATGCTACGGTAATGTACGACGACAATCGCGGCGTGCTGATGGGCGACAACCGCAAGGACCTTGGCGGACGCATCAACGGAGCGTTTAAAGTGCTGGACGGATGGCTCGACATCAATGTGCATATTGATTACCGTCAGGCGTTGCGCAACCAGTCTACTCCAAGTGTAGGCGCTCTTCTGTCCATGAATCCTACAAAGGATCCAAATGACTATCCCAATGCCACATTATGGCCCAAACAGTCGGGTCTGGGAGAGACAAATACGGTTGCCGAATCGAAACTGATAACCAATAAGGGACTGGATAAATGGTTCCGTCCCGATGCAGAGTTGAAGTTGAACATTCTGCCTGTTGAAGGTCTGTCGTATCACCAGACATTCGGTTACGAAAACCGTCAGTGGGAATGGCAGAATTATCAGCCCTCAAACATCGCAGTTACCGAATATCAGAACCGTTCGGGTAAAGGTACGGCAGAACTTAAATTCGACAAAACGGAACTGATAAATGCAGACGGTTATTTTGCTTACGTTCGCAATTTCAGCAATCATTCCATCAATGCTTCCCTCGGCTACAGCTATTTTGAACAGAACGGCGAAATGTTCCGTTTGAAAAACTACGGCTATGCTGTCGATGCGGTAGAAGTGTGGAATATCGGCAACGGCAGCGGTCTCACCGACCCGAGTTTCGGGTATAAAGCCGAACTGGAATCGTCGAAACAAGTTACGCAGCGTCTTCTTGCTTTCTTTGGACGGGCAAACTATTCGTATAAGGACAAATATCTGGCGTCGGCAACTATACGTCGCGAAGGTTCGTCAAAATTTGCAGCCAACAGGCGCTGGGGCAATTTCTGGCAATTGTCTGCGGGTTGGCGTTTATCGAAAGAATCTTTTCTTGAAAATGTTTCTGCCATAAACGACCTGAAACTTCGCGCATCTTACGGCGTTACAGGCAACGAAGGTTTTTCAGCCGACTATGCCGCCGTGATGTACGGTTCGTCCACTCAAGTGCTGATGCCGGACGGAACCTGGGCTCCATCGTACAAAATATCCAAGAACATCAATCCTGACCTTGGATGGGAAGAAAAACACGAATGGAACATAGGTATAGATTATGAACTGTTTGACCGTCGCCTGTTTGGAAAAATTGATTTCTACCGGCGCAATGTCGAAGGTCTGATATATGAAGTGAACGTGCCGCAACCGCCCTATACCGAAGCAAAGATGTTCAAAAACATAGGAACACTGGAGAATACAGGCTGGGAATTTGAAATAGGCGGAAATATTGTCCGGTCCAAAGACTGGAACTATACGACACGACTGACTGTCAGCAGTAATACATCTACAATAGGCGACATGTCGGCAGAGAATGCCAAAGTGAGAGCCGGTTATATCGGGCGTGCAGGCGATGTTCACCAGATTGAAAAAAACGTGAAGGTGGGCAGTTTTTACCTCTATCAGTTTGCAGGATTTGACGCCAATGGAGACTTTCAGGCTTATGACAAGGACGGTAAAATTATAGCTCCTGCGGCAACCGGAGATAAAACGGATGTGGACAAGCGGTATATAGGTAACTATACTCCCAAGGCTATTCTGGGCTGGTCGCATGACTTGCAGTACAAAAACTGGTCGTTTGGAATGACGATGACAAGCTGGATTGGTTTTGATATTTACAATTCCATACAGCATACCATGGGAATTTCCGGCGGTACGGCTGCTACAAGTTTCTCGAACAGCCTACTTGATGTTTTCTCGAAAAACGCTCATATAAAAGGACAGGCTCTCGAGTGCGACTATTTCCTCGAAGACGGCACTTTTCTGAAAATACAGAACCTCACGCTCGGCTACAAATTTGATACGAAAAAGTATCTGAAAATAATGGAATCGGCAAGACTGTATTTTACGGTGAACAATGTCTTGACTCTTACCGGATATAGCGGATTAAATCCTGAAGTGAATATCACAGGATGGGATGGCGGCATTGAGTGGGCTTCGGTTTATCCTCAAACACGTACATTTACAATAGGACTTCAGTTAAATTTCTAAATTTTTAAAACATGAAAAGTAAAAGATTATTAATAACATTGGTTACATTCATTTTGATTGTAACGAATTTTCAAAGCTGTAGCGTGGAGCCTGTGTACTATTCACAAGTGTCTCCCGACGGTTTCTATGACAGTCAAGAAAAGGTTTAC
>JAITBC010000373.1 GCA_031283785.1 Tannerella sp.
CGGAAGTATTGCTGTGGCGGCAATATGCTTCGGGCGTGTCCATGCACGATGTGTGCCTCGCCACCAACGAGGGCAACTGGGCGGTGGGCGTTACCCGCGCTTATGTACAGAATTTCCTGATGGCCGACGGTTCGCCGGTTTACACGCATGGCTCTTACGCCGACGGCGACGGGTATTATATGGGCGACAAAACGATTGCCGACGTCCGTGTAAACAGGGATTTGCGTCTGTCGCTTTTTTTGAAAGAACCCGGACAGAAAAACATTCTTTACGACGGTACATCAAACCGTCCAATTAACCGTGAAGAACCCGAACCCAGAATCACCATTGGCGCTGACCAGGGTCATTACACGACCGGTTATGCTTTGCGGAAAGGCGGCTCTTTCGATATTAAATTCTATGTCGATATGCAAAGATGCTATACGGGTTTGGTGCTTTACCGTGCTGCCGAAGCGCTGTTGAACTACATGGAGGCAAGCTACGAAAAAAACGGATCGCTTGACGCTTCCGCTCGCGAATACTGGCAATTGCTGCGCCGGCGTGCCCACGTGAGCGATAACATTGATGCTACCATCGCCGCTACCGATATGAGCAAGGAAGCCGAAAACGACTGGGGCGCTTATTCGGGCGGACAGGTACTGTCTGATGCAACGCTTTACAATATCCGCCGCGAACGCCGTTGTGAATATCTTTCCGAAAGTATCCGTTATATGGATTTGTGCCGCTGGCGGGCAATGGACCAAATGATTACTTCCCCGTATATTCCGGAAGGTTTCCACCTTTGGAATACTCCTATGGAATCGTGGTATGACGATCTGAAAGCCGACGGCTCAGGCAGTGCCACCGTTTCGTCGAAGACCGACAGCGAATATTTGCGTCCTTACAGAAGGACAAGCGGTCAGAGATGTTACGACGGGTTCAAGTGGAAAATGGCGCATTACCTTGAGCCTATCATGATAAAACAGTTCCAACTGACAGCTCCGGATGGCCAAACCGTAGCGGATTCACCGATATATCAGAACCCGTACTGGAAAACGGAAGCGAATACACCGGCAGAAAGGTAAAAGGTGTTGATTGTTTTAGGTGTCAAATGAAGCCATTTTCAAATGGAATATGTTGGAAATGGCTTCTTTTTATAATAAGTATTTATGATGAATGTATTTAAAAATGTAGAAATAAAAATTATGCAAACAATTAAATTTGGAATATTACTTCTCATACACCTTTGCTTGACGGTTCTATGCGTACAGGCAAAGGTCATTTCTTATGTGGATACAAGTCTCGACGGTTCGCAAAAATATGTTTTGCGTGTTGATGGCAAACCGTTTTATATGACGAATATCCAAATCCGACTGGATAAACTGTATGGATATATAGGCTATCTGGACGAAGCTCTTGAAGCAGCCGTCAAACGTGCAGCCGACGATGGTTTTAATACGGTTTCCATTCCGATTCACTGGCGTGAAGTTGAGCCTGAAAAAAATGTATTCGACTGGACTATTCTTGACAAATATTTGGGATGGTGCAAAAAATACGGTTTGAAAATGGAACTCCTATGGTTCAGTTGGAGCAGTGGCGGACGTGTGCAATGGCTTGTTACCAAGCAATCCGTGCGTACCCCAGACTATGTTTGTTCCACTTCCGGTACAAGTGAATATAACGTTTTGCGTTCAAAATGGGAATATTCTTTGGATTGGCGCGACGCGAATTTGCGCAACCGTGAAACGTATGTTTTAGGAAAAGTGATGGAACATGTTGCCGGTTGGGACGCAAATAACGACTATCCGCACACGGTCATCGGCGTACAGTTGGGCAACGAGGCGCGTAGCCACGGTGCTAATACGGCAACCGATGCCGAAATCATTGATTATTATCACGAAGTAGGCAGCGCTGTGAAGATGTCCAAGTATGTGGTTTGGACACGGCTGAACTGCGTTACCAGTGAAACGGCAGGACGCATCCGTGCAAACGAAAGAAAACGCGAAGCCGGCGGCACTAACATTGATTTTGTCGGAATTGACACCTACGGAGCAACACCTGCCAAAGTGATGGGAAATCACGACAATCAGATGCCCGACGTGGGTAAAAACTATCCAATGATTATGGAATGTGGAGCGGAAAATTCAAATATTGCAATTTTACAAATGGCTGCTCTTGCAGGAAACAAGGCATTTGACTATTACGACCTGGCAAGCACAGACGGACATGCTCTCTATGACCGCGACGGGACAGCACTTATTCCTCACGGAACGTATATCGAAGACATCCGTACAGTGAATAAAATATTGAATCTGGCTAATCAGGACATTGCTCTCAAAGCGCATGGCAACGGTTTGTATGTTTACAACTATGCAGGAAACTCCACCATTGCCGAAACAGGCATAGACAGTATTGCTTTCATACCCGATATTGCTCATTCGCAAGCAATAACTATCCGTCATTCTTCGACCGAAATCGTGTTTCTTACTACATGTGGAGGAAAGTTTCGCTATCCTTCCGGTTTGGGTATTGTATCGGCAAGCAAAGGATACTTCAACGAAGAAAACGAATGGATGGACGAAGAAAAAGTTGATTTTACAGGAACTTCGATAGTCGTTCCTGCTGCAACAGCTGTCAGGGTGATACACTTGGGTATAATATAAGTTATATCTTTGATAATTAACAAATTAAAAATTAAAACAATATGACTAAGGGTAAAAGTTTTTTCTCAATTTTGATGATCCTGTCGGTTATAATAAGCAGTTTTGCACAGGAAAACCGTTTTTCAGGTACCTCTGTTATATTGAACGGAACTTCCGTGGACGCGAATATGGCGCACAGCCAACCTCTGATTGATTTCGGGAAAGAATTTTCTTCCCGTGATATAACATTGAATGATGCCGAAATAAAACTCCTGAAAAAAGGAGAACACCGTTTTCTACAAGTACGTCTGGGATATAAAGATGAACACCCGTCCGTTACATTGCCCATTCCTATGGGAATGAAACTGTCGGAATACGTCGCTATCGCTATGGATATCACCAACAAAGGAATAAAAAGCATCGCCATAGAAGCCCAGTGCTACAGTGAAAAAGACCCCTTACTCACTATTAAAGACGGGGCAGCCTTTTACTACAGAAGCATGATTGTGTTAAATCCGGGAGAAACAGACACCCTGATGATATTGTTAAGTCGTTCCATGGACAGCCTTCCCAAGCATATACAAAATCATTTCACCGGAATGTTCGGATTACCGGGTGGATTTGTTAGGCGTAAAATAAATCTGGATTTGGATCAACTGACCCATCTCAGTATATTCAAACAGCACACTGATGAAGACTGGACAGTTACCATAGACAATATAAGAGCTGTAGGGAAATACAGCCTGCCTGATGAGGCAACGCTCAAAAACCGTTTTTTCCCTTTCATCGACCGGTTTGGTCAATATATGCACAGCGACTGGCCGTATAAAGCGAAAACGTTAGAAGATATACAAAGACAAAGGATAGAAGAAGAGCAGGATATTGCGCGAAATCCCAAACCAACAGCATGGAACAGATATGGCGGATGGGAAAATGGTCCCACATTGAAAGCGACCGGACATTTCAGGGTAGAAAAATATAACGGTAAATGGTGGCTTGTTGATCCTGCAGGAAAACTCTTTTGGTCACAGGGACTTAATATTGTTACGATTACGCAACGAACACAAATCCGAGGGCGGGAGAAATATTTTTCCTATACACCATTTTATGATGACTTCTATTTATCAAACCTGATGATTAAATACAACGGATCGCCCACACTGTTTAACGACGCAACTGCTCATATCCATAAACGTTTGCGCAGTTGGGGAATGAATACAATAGCTGCTAATTCAAACGCCCATTTCTATACCCATCCACAGACCCCTTATGCCATTGAAATACGGTCGGGACTTCCCGGTCGTCTACCTGAAGATTTCGATGCGGAAACTTTCAAAAAATCGTTCCGCGAGGTTTTGGTGAAACAGTATCGGATAGAAGATTCAGCCAATGATCCCTGGTGTATCGGATATTTTGTGGATAATGAATATGCCTGGCCGGAAAACAATCAGCAAGAGGTTATTTACAACTACTTCCGTACCGTACGCGAGGTACTGAATGAATTTGCACCAAAGAAACTGTACCTGGGTTGTAGGAGCAATAGTGTTAATTTCAACAGAACAGCCTTTGAAGCGGCAGCAGAATACTGTGATGTGATAAGCATTAATCACTATGATTATAACTTGTCTGACTTTAAAGAAACCAAGGGACTATATAGGCCATTAATTGTAGGTGAATATCATTACGGAGCATTAGACCGCGGTATGCCGCATCCGGGATTACGCTCTACTTCGAGCCAGAAGCAACGGGCACGAGTTTATAAACACTTTGTCGATCAGGCGCTTGCCAACGAATTTGTTGTGGGGACGCATTGGTTCCAATATCTTGACCAGTTATATACAGGTAGAAGTGACGGTGAAAACTATCAGATTGGATTCGTAGATATATGCGACCGCCCACATCAGGAAATGATTGAGGCATCCCGGGAAATAGCATCTTATATGTACAACTATCGACATAACGGAGAAGGACATACAGAATAATACCATATTTAAAATGAAACAGATAAAAACATTAATAGCAGTCATTTTATGTTTTATGTTTTCAGTACCTTCCATTGAGGCTAAACGTAAAGTATTAAAAGTAGAAGTTAATAAACAACG
>JAITBC010000395.1 GCA_031283785.1 Tannerella sp.
TCGACATTAAAATCAATTCGCAGCGTATCGAAAATATCCGTATCTATTGGAACGAATATGCCGATTCGGCGGATATAGCAATTAACAACCGGGTCGGAACATTTTCGAAAATGCTCGAAGATATCGAAGAAAAGGAGCATATTTTCAATCTGGTCAGTTTTGACAAGTTCGGAAACAAATCTCTGCCTTTCGAAGTTGTAGGAACCGTTTATGGCGACAGGTTTCAGAGCGGATTGACAGACCGGACAATCCAAACAGCCTCCGCCGAAAACGACGGAACGACAATTAACTGGGGCGGAATGCCGGACAATGCTATATCCTGCGAACTTGCCTATACGGACAACGAAGGACATGAGCGTATTTTACGGATACTGTCCAGTGAAAATTCAACGTTAATTCCAGATACGCCCTCGAGCGTGCGCTGGCGGACGCTGTTCCTGCCGGAGACGACCGCTATTGACACGTTTTATACGCATTGGAGAGCATTGAACTATATTCCGTACAAATATTCGACAGAAGGATGGACGGCTGAATCCCGAAACGGAAATCATGGTTGGGGCGCAGCCGGCGGTGAACCGTATAAAGTGCTCGACGGCGACCTAAATACAGGCTGGCACTCCAAAACAGGTACTGCATTGCCTCAATGTTTGGTGGTGGACATGAAATCTTCGAGGTCGGTAGACCATATCGTGCTTTGGAGTCCTCCGGGAAATCTGGATAAAGGCCAGATTTACTTCAAAACAATTGAAGTCTATCTCAGCGACGCTCCCGTTACGCCTGACGTCTATCAAACTTCATGGGGAACAGCGGCGGCAAGATACGAGTGGCCCGGCGGTTTTGACGGTATTACTATAAACCTGGCTCCAAACAGTCAGGGACAATACATGATTCTGTACTTCCCCGATTCGAGAACTAATACTTATATAAGTTTTGCCGAATTGTATGTTTACGGGGGGTAAAGATGTAACTGATGAATGAAAATTGAGTGTGTGTCCGGACCGAGTCAATGAGCTCAATAGTGTGTTCGGACATCTCTCAATTTCTAAATGTTTGAATAGAATTATAAACAGTTAAAAAGTTTTAGTACTATGGATTATTTTTTAATAGACAACTGTTTGACTCCTGATCCGAATGACCAGATAGCCATTCCGGCAAATATCCGTTCGTATACCGATGAGCAGATTATCGACCGTATCATGCAGCGTGGCACTACGCTGACGCGTCCCGACCTGCTTGCCGCTGTCCGCGCTTATCAGGAAGAACACGGATATATCGTGGAAGAGGGTAACGGCTTCAATACGGGACTGATTAACGCCGACCCCACTGTTGCAGGGAAATTCAACAGCGTTACCGACGCTTACGATTCCTCTCGCCACAGGATGTATTATGCTGTAAATTTCAGCAAAAACATACGTGAAAAGTTCGGCAGAGTGAAGATGACGAAGGTACAGGCTCCGGTTACGGGTCCGATTATCGTGGCTGTCAAAGACAGTATCAGCGGACTGACCGACGGGACGCTCAGCGTTGGCGGTGTTCTCGACATCTCCGGCAGCCGGCTGAAGGCGTATCCCGACCTGCCCGACGACGGCGTATATTTCATCGCTTCCGATGGAACGGAATACAAAGTGTCCACTCTGGTGGAAAACAAGCCTTCGCGTCTGATAGCGATGATTCCCGAACTGCCCGCAGGGGGTTATACTCTGGAAGTGCGTACGCATTTCATCAGCAGCTCCGTTCCGGGAAAACAGCTCCGGAAAGCGCAGTTCGCAAAACAGTTGAGTGTTTAGGCGCAAGTCTTCGATGAATTAATCGAAAGAGGTGTTTGACAGATTGTTGAATACCTCTTTTTCTTTGTCCGTACAGTCTTGTCAAGACACCGCGGACAGGCTTGGTCAAGACGCCCTGAAAGGAGGCTTTCAGACACTATCGAAGGAGGCTTTCAGACACTGTCGAAGGAGGCTTTCAGACACTGTCGAAGGAGGCTTTCAGACACTGTCATCGAGTTCAGACCTTCCGAATCGGCGCAATTCTATTGTCGCATTATGAGAAGTGAAATTATACTTCGCACGGTATCCTTTTGTGAGAAAAGAAAGGACTGAATTTTTAAATCGGCGGAGCCAAACTTGAGTTTGTTATATCGGCGCTGTCTGCGATATGAAAAAATTCCCGCAAAATTACAGTTGCATATTCATTGTTTGATATATCGAAATTTTTGTATAATTTTGTGCCGCTGATTTTATATTTGAATAGATAAGTAATTTAATGTGATGTGTCTTTTAATCAACATAAAGTGTTTGGACAAATCTAATGCAAAAATTTGGATAAGCCGGATATTTTGTTATCGGGAACGTTATAACGAAGAAAAAATTTTAAAAATATTAATTTTTAATTAAAAAAAATACATGTATCATGAAAACATCAGAAATACGTAATTACAGTTGCAAAGACGAAGAATTGCCCGTTGTTTGCAGGAATGCTTTAGTTTATGTAAAAAGAGATTCAGCTGATTTTTTCGCTTTTTCTCCGCTTTTTGACGAAGATTATCTGAAACGCTTTGGCGAAAAAATTGATTTAGTCGATGAACTTGTGTCGCCGAAAACAGAAACCGAAGAACTGAAAAAAATCACAAAACAACTTTATCAGACTTTGGACAGTTTACTTGAGCCCGTCGCCAGGATTCGCGGATATCTTCTTCTGGCAAAAGATTCTGTCGACATGTCGGCAAAAAATTTCGGTCTGGCGGTGTTGAGCCGGAAAATCATGTCCAGAGATGCCGAAGGCGCCCGTCAAAATTTGTTGCTTGTCATTTCATATCTGAAGAAGTATCAGGAAGAACTGACTGCCGTGGGATTTAGCGATACCGTTATCACACAGATGGAGTCGGCTGTTACTTCGATTGCGAATGATAATCAGCGTCAATTCGAAATCGTCAGCAACCGGAAATCTATTGTACAAAACAACATGAAAGTCCTGAACGAACTGTATAAACAGTTGATAGACCTGCTAAACGTAGGAAAATTACTGTATAAGACGACAGACCCAGTGAAAGCAAAAGAATATACGTTTAGCGCATTGAAAAAAAGCGTTAGAAAAAAACCATGAACTGAAGATTGAAAATGACGGAACTGAACAGATATTTGAAAGACTGTAAACATTCGGAGATGCGCAGTAAACATTCGGAGATGTGCAGTAAACATTCGGAGATGTGCAGCAGACATTCGGAGACTGCATGTAAGCCTTTTGCCGCATATCACAGTTATATAAGGAAAACAATATATTCTGTTATACTGCTGTTATTAGCAAACACCGTATTTGGACAGCCTCAGATGTTTCGCCGTCATTTTATTGTCGCTTACGATGTTTCTTCCCCGTTTATGGCTGCGGCTGCGCGAAGAAGCTGTCCCGCTTACGAAAGCGCTCTTGTAGATTTGTTCTCGAACAAAACTGTTTCGGGGTTTAACGAAGCCTATCAGGACAATCTGATTGTCGAAAGGAATAACGGAGCGCCTTTTTTCGATGCAGACAGGGACGAAATTACTTTCTTTCATTTCAATATTGCCAGAAGCGAATTTGGTTCGTTGCAGGAAAGTGTGCAGTATGGAGAAAAAAATCTTGTTACAAAGTTTGTCAATGCGTTTTTAAAAAATAAAAGCCTGAACTGGAGCGACTTTTTAAGAAAAAGGCATGGAAATATCAGAAGTTACTGGCAGAATGCTTTTTCCATAACGCCCGACCCGTCTGTTTTTGGAGGAGGCGTTTCAATGTCGAATTTTGTGTATCCTCTGACAATGGGAAAACTGGATGCAAACAAGTACGCCGAAGAATATATTTTAGTCATTTTAAGTGATTTCCTTACAGGTTCGCTGCTGGGTAACACAAAAGACCTCGACAGGGTGAGAGATATTTTCAGGCTTCCGTATGGGGCGCCTTTGTCGCCAAATTCACCTGTAAGCTGGGTCAAAAAAGAAATCGACCGTCTGGCTTCGCAATATTACAGGATTGAGTTTTTTCAGTATTCCTTTGTCGCTTCGCCGATGATTGGTATTCTGGGCTACAAGATTAAACCGAAAGTCGGGACGCTGACGCCGGAAGATGTAGCGCTGTTTGTAGATGGCGATTTGGATTTGAATCAGAGAGGCTATAGAAGCGACAGGTTCACGACAAGCAAAACGAAAATAAAATTTACGCACAACAGGAATCTTGCCGTAACCGAACTGCGCATGAATATTGCTTTGCCGCAAAACGACTCACTGCTTTTCGACGGCGTCGTTGCAAGCAAAAACAAAGCGGGCGAATGGGTTTCGGAATACACTTCCGACAAAAACCTGATGAGCGCAGACAGCGTAAACCATACCTATTACATACCCGCTTTCAGAATCACGCTCGATTCGGCGACAATAAACGGCAGGCATTTCGAAAGCCTGAAGTTTACATATCAATTCGGCACAGCATACAGGGTTGCCGGTTTGCAGCCGGTGAATTTCATTTACAGGACTGAACGGGCTTTGCCCATAGAAAATATACATTTTTCAACAAAAACAACGATTATAATTATGCACTATGTATTGCCTTTGATTGTCCTTTTGATTCTGTTTCTGATTCTTGCCGCTTACGGCAAGCCGCGCAAACTGTCCTTTCATTTGGACGGTTATCTTGATTCTTTTGAGAGAACAGATTATAAGACAGACGGGAAACTGGTTACTCCGTACAAGCCCTGGGACTTCGAAAAACAGAACGGAACGGATTATATTCCCGTAAGCGGCAGCATGTCTTTTAAATCGCCGAAGTATCCGTTCAACTGGAACTTGCCGGTTTATCTGATGCTTACGGTCAAAAATGTCCCTGCCGGATTTGAACTCTTCCTGAAATATTCTACAGACGACATCAGGGAATTTGCGGCAGGTATTGCAACTTCCATAAAGAAAGGGAAAAAGGGGAAACTCGAATTTATAGTAGGCGTCCGTCAAACCGATATTAATAAACAGTTTAACTGTCCGGAGCCGGTGGAGTTTTCTGTCGAAGCGGTTGTACAGGGTTCTTTTGCAGGCATCAAATCCGAAATAAGAGAATTTGTGAAATATCAGTTCCATATCGGAACCGATTTGCAGGATGTGTGGGTCGCTTTCGACCCGGGCACTACCGGCTCGTGCATAGCCGTGGGCAGCGCAGCGGATAACATTGTTCTGATTGAAGAAAATCCGGAAAACAATCATGACAGAATTATACCTTCCGTAATAGCATTTGACAAAAGAGACAATTATACCGGAGGAGCAGCAGTTAATTATCGGTACGGGACAACAGCAACAGCCGTACAGGGTACCGTAAACAGATATACGAGTTTTAAATCCATAAAAAAACTGCTGGGGTACAAAGACAACCTGTCGGTTGATTTTGAGAATGGAAACAGACTTACACTGAAAGGCAGGGATATTTCGGCTTTATTGGTGGAGGGTCTGTATAAGAAAACCGAAACTTTCATCAATAGACCGGATTTCAAAGCAGACGATTACGTTCGCGGCGAAAAAGGGAAGGAACGGTTCAATCCTCTGCGTGCTGTGGTTGCCATTCCCAACAATTATACGGCAAACAAGATTCAGGATATGATAT
>JAITBC010000402.1 GCA_031283785.1 Tannerella sp.
TATTCTTCCAACGACGAACCATCTCTTTCTTCCCGCGTGCAGTACAATACTGTCGGAACTGCAAAAACTAAAATAATTTCGAGTACAAAATTACATGAAAATGCAGAATTTCCAAATCCATAAAATAAAGTGGTATGACCCCGGAGACGGATATTACTGTTTTCTTGTCGGCTTGCTTTCATCGGAGCGTTCGGGTGAACGCAGTTTTGCATCAGCCTGCGGCAAATGTTTATCTGTTCTCCCCAATGAGGCATTTCTGCTGTACCAATTGCGGAGAGAAAGGGATTCGAACCCCTGGAACCTCTCGGTTCAACGGTTTTCAAGACCGCCGCAATCGACCACTCTGCCATCTCTCCTTTGCCGTCCAGTCTTTGCCGGAATGACAGTGCAAAAGTAGCGTTTTTTCTCTTTCCGACAAATTTCTCTTTCTTTCGGGTACAATTCAAATTCAAATTACGACTCTTGTATTGTTCTCCGTAGTTCCTGCAGAAAACGGCGTGATGCAGATGAAAATAAATCCGTTATCCCGAACTCGGATTATTCAATGCCGGTTCGAATGAGCATGGTTCTAATTTCAGGCTAAAACAGTAATTCCATTGATATTCGTATCGAAAATAATGTTTCCGAATGTAATCCGTTCAGCATTTATATCGGAAACCGTATTTTCAGACGCAGCCCTTCCCGGAGTCCGATTGGAAGCAGGGATTGTCGCCAATTTTAAACCTGTCGCTTTCATCCCGCACTCCTTTGAATGGTGCGATATCATTAATAATTAATTTATTAGTTCGGCTTCTATACCGCAATAACTTGAATCTTTAAAAGAAAACGCTATCTTTGCTTTCGAAAAAAAAACAGCCATGGTCAAGAAAAAGAAAAAAGTCAATTTGCATGCACAGCAGAAATTACAGGCTGTACAGCATAAGAAACTGTACATGGAGCGGTTGCGCAAACTCTGCACGATGATCGGCGACGGCGAACCCCTGTTTGATTTACTGCCCCTGTATGCACGTGATGCGATCTACGAAAACCGCGGATCTACGCTCAAGATCAGAGTGGACAAGGATGTGAAAATCACTAAACGATTTGTCAAGATTCTGTATGCTCACATGGAGAAGGATATGAAAAGCAAAATGATGGAACTGATGATCCCCGGCATGGTCAAGTATGTCAACCTCGTGGATTACTATCAACTGGTTTTCCCGCTCGAAGCCGTACTGGCTAATGCCCGCTGGTTTACCGGAAAGGAAAAGTTCGATGCCTTCTGCCTCAACCTGGAAGAAAGGTACATAAAGTATAACAAGGAGCTTGTATACATTATTTTTTACGCCTGTCACGCATATTGCGACCTGAGCAAGCGAGGTCTGTATACCTTTACGTTCGATGTGCAGCGCTCGTCGACCGTCGTTGATCATAAATCATATACCGGCATAGTGTATCAGATCGTCACACTGGGTCTCTACCCGCTGGATGTACGCCACGTCACGATACGCGGCGATCGCCGTCCGGTCATACAGACGGGCGAAATCGATCACCAACGTAACATCTCCTGCCTCATACCGACTACGGTGCCGCTGAGACGGCTGCGTGTAAAGGATCCGACCGGCCATACGGAAGTCCCCGTCTACGTCCAGCAACACGCCATCGACCGCATCATGGAGCGAGCCTGCTGTGTAATGCCGGGCACCGTTCCGGCCATCATACACAAAGCTTTCACCCAAAAGCGCAAAATCATCCGCGAAGGCAGCCGATACCTCGTCGAATGTTATTATTACGATATAAAAATAGGCTACTTTGTGGGCGTGCTCGTCGACGGGATATTCGTGATTCTCACCTTTCTGCTTATTACGCATAGCGGTACGCCCGAAGGACGGAAACTCGCCGAACTCACCGGACTGCAACGGAGCGACATGGCCTTTCTCGCAATCGACGATCTCAAGACGCTCATCAATTCGGATATCAGGTACGACGACCGCATCTCTCAGATATTCATCGACGCCGGCTGCGAATCCATCCTCGAGATGAATTATCAGTTGAACGTCTTCGGCGACTACGACTGGCTGTGGGACGATGCCAAGCAAGACACCGAACTCTCGAAACTGATCGCCGAATACATCCAACTGGGCAATTCCGACGAGGAATATTTCGAGAATGAGTGAAGCTAATCCTTGCACACGCAAGGCTACCCTACCCCAATTTCTCGCTCGATGTGCGGAGGTTTCCACTCCGGAAACCGCCCCTCGCTTTCAGAACCCTGTCCGGCTCTTTTCTACTGCACACGGTATTATTTTATGAAGAAAGAGGTAGTTATACTGCGCGCGGTATAGTTTTGTGCATAAAGGGGTAGTTAGTGGTTAGAAAAAAAAGTGCAACAGCGCCTCCGCAGGGCTTTAGCCACATCCCCCCACATTGCCGTCCGTTTTAACTCAATGTCATCAAGTTAAGATTTTGTTTCCGGCATCCCGCCAGGGATGCTCTACTACAGCCTTTTAGCGCTTAACTTGATGACATTGAGTTGGCATTCATATCCATTGAAAAGGACATCCGCCCACGCGCCTTATCGCCCTCCTTATTTCCTATCCCTAACCACTGCCCCCTAATCATTCATCATTCACCATTCACCATTAACTACGTCAGTTTTAACTGACGGAACCGGCAGAAAAAGGATATTCGGCAAACCCCGCATAGAACCGCCTTCCCACACATGTTAAAATAAGTACAGACACG
>JAITBC010000426.1 GCA_031283785.1 Tannerella sp.
CATATACCGTCGCGGGTCATTTTATATCCTATATTATCAATAACATAATATATGATAAACAAAAACACCGAGATGACGGCAGGCGCTCCTAACCCGCCTTTACGTATTATTGCACCTAATGGAGCGCCGATAAAGAAGAATATCAGGCAGGCGAACGACAGCGTGAATTTCTTGTGCATCTCTGCGTGATGCGACCGGATTTCTCTCTCATCAAAACTCAACGTACTCGATTTGTAACCGTAATTTATCAGCAGATTATCTATATTCCGCTTCGAGTAGGACAGTAACGACACCTTGATATTCGGATCTTGCACCCGGTACAGACTGTCAAAGTCCATTACCGGTTTATCGACAGCCGGCGAATCGTTCTTCGTCCGGCCTGCTGCTGTTTGGACATCCGGTTCGAAACGGGCTAATGTCTTACGATATGACAGTGCAAACAGTGCGTTCGACTCCGTTCTTTTGACACTATCCATGCGTACCGTCATCGAGTCGATGGATCGTTGGAGGCTTGCGATGTTTTTACCCACATAACGATCCTGAAATATCGACTCGTTCGTCATATTAAAATTACCGTCAAAGTCAATCAGCATCTCCATTGTATCGAAAGATTCGCGCCGGTAGGATGCGGCATTTTCAGCGTTCTGCGCCTTATCTCTGTTCCCTTTCTGACTCGTGAACGATTCGCCGCTATACAAGGTCAGTACCAGGTATTTTTTATCGACGGATGTTTTGATCCGTCCCGAATCGGCGACAATAATACGTATATTATTAAATCCTTCGGAATAATCGTAAATCATAATATCTTTCAAGAGTTTTGCTTTTTTATCTTTCTTCCTGACATAAATATTTTTCAAGTTTATTCCCGTATAAAATATGCTTTCCGGGATTTCCAATTCCGGAGACTTTTGTTTTACGGAATAAAGAAAGGTATACATTTTCACCTGCGAAACCGGTATCACGTTATTCTGGAAAAAGAAAGCTGATATGGATACGATTATAAGGAAGAATGTCAACGGTTTCATGATCCGCATTAAGGAGATACCGGAAGCTTTCATGGCCAGCAGTTCCAATTGTTCGCCCAGATTTCCGAACGTCATAAGTGAGGCGAATAATATGGCAAGCGGCAGCGCCTGGGGCACAAAAGAAAGAGCGGCATAAAAAAATAATTCTGCAAGAATATACATCTCTATTCCTTTGCCGACCATCTCATCAACATATTTCCACAGGAACTGCATCAGAAAAATGAACAGACAGATCCCGAACGTCATGGAAAATAACGGCAGATACGTTTTCAACAAAAACAGATCTAATCGCTTTATAATGCGCATACCATTTTATACTCCTAACGTTCTTTTCAGTTCATCAACCTGCGTATCCCACAGGCTTATGGCATCCATCATCTCCGACGGTTCCGCAAAATCCGTGATCTCAAGCGCAACGCCTCCCGTCAGTTCAATCGTATGAATACGAAATTCAAAATAAACGTTATCATCGTCATTTGCCCACCTGTAGCGCACACACACATCCGGTTTAATATATAAAACCTTTGCTTCTTCACGCGTCTTATTCCATGAAAAGGTGTATGTTTCCCCATTCACGTCGACAGCATCGGCAAACCAGGATGATAATCCCGGCGTCGTCGTCAGATGATTCCATAAGCTCCGTTTGGAAATCTTGTCGAACACATATTCAATATGAAACTTCTCTTTTTTCATAATTTCGCGCAAGATAGATAAAATATATGACATATCAAAAAGAAAATTTCATTTTCAGTCTCAAGCCGCTATTCGGCACCTTCTCATGGTCGCGATACGACAACCTCCAGATATAATCCACACGTATCAGTTTAAAAATATTTTCAACTCCGACTCCAGCTTCCATATAAGGTCTATCGCCCATCATATAGGTATTCTCCGGGAATTTATATAAGCCTGCCCCATTTATTTCAGGATTGTTTATATCACTCAGATCACCAAACCAGCCGCGAAACGACAGCACTTCGCGGAGCTGCAATTCTTTTATCAGGGG
Source organism: Tannerella sp. (assembly GCA_031283785.1). Next base: position 2,032 of record JAITBC010000426.1, read on the forward strand.
TAGACGGTTGAAAAGCCACCCGTTCATAAAATAAGTCATCTCCCATGACACAAAACGGTCGTTTATAAATTCCATCGGGTCCATCAATGGGAATGTCTCCGCTTCAATACTGTACGACAAGTTCGCGTTCGGGATATGAAGCAACGGGTAAGGCACACGATTCCAGATTTTCCCGGCCTGCCCGTACAGGTCTGCATACCCAAAGGGAGACATCCAGAAACGTTTCCGTACACCTATTTCCGTCCGGCTATAATTATGGTCGGTTCCAAGGACGCCTTTACGCGCTACGATATGGTTCATGGTGACGATAGGCGCATCAAGCGTGATGGGATAACGGTAGTTACGTGACTGATAAAATTTTTCATTCGGCGCCCAACGCAGATAAAACTCCAACTGCGCCGACGTATAACGGTCGGTTGGAGCAATTGTCCCATCCGCACGTATCAAACCGAAAGGCACATCGGGCGTAGCCCATTCGGTAAGATGGCGAAGCGAGATGCTGTAACCTAATCCGCTGTAATTTTCTTTATAATAGCTCAACTCCGCTTTTCTCATGTAAGTGATAAGGTTGTTTTCGCGGCGTTTTATCATCATAAACATATTATCGTCATTGGTATAAAGGTAATGCTGACCGATTTGGTTTATATCATATTTATATTCCGCCCGGATGTAGTGGAACGGATATTCCTTACGGAACGTTCTCTTTTTATTAAACGAATATTCCAGTATGGCATCCCCTTTAAGCTTCCGGTCTTGCGTCCCGTACGCAAGGTATCCGTCCGCAAAAAGCCGGCGGCTGAAATTGACCGTCGTCGTGCCTCCCAGTCGGAACCTTGCTCCTTCCAGCGCATTTCCGCTTATGAACGTGTTCGCCGGCCCAAATTCAAACAGGCTGTTCGTCTCGGAGGTCTGTACATAACCGTTAACCAGGATATTGATGGTTTTTTCCGACCAGTAAAAAAGCGGCACTTCACGCAATTGCGCCATCATCTTTTCTATCGAAGTCTTCTGTATTTCTTCCGCTCCTTCACGCGCCTCATTCCAGAACTCGTCCGTCTGCCGGCGTGCTCCTTCCGATTCCATGACCGGCGCTTTCTCTTCGAACACCGTTATATCCTGCGGTTTCGTAAACGTATGGTTACGATGCAACGCTACGCGACGCGCATACGACCCCTTCATTTTCCGGTTTAGCTTGAATATTAACGCAATATCATTCTTCGTCAATATCCTTGTGTCGTTATCCGCACGAATATAGTCCTGCTCAACAGACATCTCACCGATAAAATTAAGATTGATATCGCGAGGAATATTCAAATTCACCTTTTTCACGAAATAATTAGAATCAAGCGTCACATACAGATGGCCTACAAATCCGAACGATTCCGGGTTGAAAGGGGCAAATCCGAGATCCATGCACCGTTCATTGTCGATCAAAACGGTATCTAATAAGTAATATTTGTAGTAATTAGGGCCTATGGAAGAAAGCGGGCTGACAAACCGGTGAAGAAAAAGAGGAATATTGTCCTGGAATATGTCAATATCCTTAAAAGCTTCATCAATAAATTGTTTCACTCCTTCTTCAGATATGATTTCAATGATGCCGGCACGTTTTGTACCTCCTACTATTTTCCGTTCCGTATGAGGCGATTTGCGATAATAACAGTCTTCTATCTGTTCTTCGTTGTATAGCGGAAGAATCGTCCGTCCGCGTACGGATGTCGAATCGACATAGTCGAATATAAAATCAACATGCTTGTATATCATGCTCCGGCGTGCTTTATCGACATCGAAATCATCGAACGCGAACATCCGCTGCTCATATGTGTTATAGCTGAAATAGTCGTGATCATACGGATTATTCAAATTTCGCCGCGCAATAACGTTCCGCACAAACGTTACCGCCGGATTATCTTTTCTGGAATACCGTTCTTTACCGGGATGTACGGTGATCTCATTCAATTCGTATACGATCGGCTTCAACAATATATCAACTCTGTTATATCCACTTTTCAGTGTTGTGAGACTTGTTTCATATCCGGTATACGAAATCGAAAGCATCAGACTGTCGGACGTCGTCTTTAACGAAAAATATCCGTTCCCGTCGGTAACCGTACCTTTTGTTGTCCCGCGTAAAGCTACTGTTACATAAGGTATAGCCTCGCCGGTTTCGAAATCTTTAATAAACCCTTCTACCTGTACTGTTTGTTGAGCATAAGTTCCTCCCGATACGAAAAATACAAGAAGAAACAGTATGTTACATATCATCTTTTGCCTCATTCCTTAAAATTGTTCTTATCTACAATAAACAGATGCAAAGGTCGGTTTTATTTTTCATTTGACAAAAAACAGTGTATATTTGCACGATTAAATTATAGAATAAGGACAAAAAAAATTAACAGTAAATTGAATATGGGGCCAACTTTATTTGTACTTGCTGCAGGAATGGGCAGTCGTTACGGAGGTTTAAAACAATTAGACGGACTGGGTCCGAACGGCGAAACAATCATGGATTATTCCATTTTCGACGCTATCCGCGGAGGATTCGGCAAAGTAGTATTCGTCATACGAAAAGATTTCGAAGACGATTTCCGGAAGAAAATTCTCGGTAAATATGAAAATCATATACCCGTCGACGTCGTTTTCCAGTCGACGGATAAATTGCCGGAAGGGTTCGTTTGCCCGGAAGGACGTACAAAGCCGTGGGGTACGAACCATGCCGTGCTGATGGGTAAGGACGTCATAAAAGAGCCTTTTGCCGTTATCAATGCGGACGATTTTTACGGGCGCAACAGTTTTGAAGCGTTAGGCAAAGAACTTTACGTCGCCAATGAAAAGAAAAACGAATACTGCATGGTCGGTTTCCGCGTCGGTAACACGCTGAGCGAAAGCGGCTCGGTAGCACGCGGCGTATGCAGTACGGATGCGGATGGTTACCTCGCAACCGTTGTCGAACGTACGGCTATCGAACGTATCGACGGCGATATACAGTTCATCGATGAAAACGGCAGAAAAGTGATTCTTGACGAGAACACGCCCGTGTCAATGAACATGTGGGGTTTCACGCCGGACTATTTCGAATACTCGGAAGAATATTTCAAAGACTTTTTACGCAAAAACAAGGATAACCCCAAAAGCGAATATTTTATTCCGCTGACAGTAAACGAACTTGTAACAAAAAATATCGCGCGCGTAAAAGTGCTCGACACGACCTCAAAATGGTTCGGCGTAACATATATCGCCGATCGCCCGACCGTCGTAGACAAAATACAGGCTCTAATCGACGCCGGAGAATATCCTGATAAACTGTTCTACCGGAAAAACTGTAGTTATCAATAGCAGAATTATGGCAGCAATTTTAAAGTCGAATCAAAGGGAATTTAAAGCACTGTCCCGCCCGCATGTTGCATTGACTGTTTAATACTGCATTTGGATATGAAGAAATATTATAATGTAACAGCCGAAACATTGGAGGACTTAAAAAGTGGCGATCATAAGGCTTTTGATATGGTATTTCTGTCATATTTCGACAAAGTAAAACGCTTCATAGCCGGACTTATCCGCTCGGAAGATGACGCAGAAGATCTGGCACAGGATGTTTTCGCCAAGTTATGGACAGAGCGTGAAAACATAGATACACACTCTTCTTTCAATGCATTTCTATACACGATATCCCGTAACGCCACATACAATTATCTGAAACACAAACTTGTGCAAACAAATTATGTATCCGAATACGTTCAACGGGAAGAAGAAGCGGATGCGGATACGCCGGAAAAACTTTTCTTTGCAAAAGAAATTGAACTGTTAATTGAAATGGCACTTTGCCGTATGCCGGAAAAAAGGAGCGAAATTTACCGGTTGAGCCGTAACAAGGGTCTTTCCAATGACGAAATAGCCGCCCGACTTAACATCTCCCGCAAGACGGTGGAGAACAATTTAACCTTAGCTCTTAAAGAAATACGCAAGATAATCCTCCTTGCAATCGTTTTTTTCATCTGATCCATGTGTGTGTTTTTTTTCGGGAGTTCCATGCCGTTTAGTTGTATATATGAATGTATAACGGTATCATAGAATAAAAAAAAACAGATGGGAAAAGAGAGTCACATAGTTGACGTTATCGCACAGTTCCTGCTTTGCCGCTATGGAAGCGAAACGGAAGAAAAAGTGCAGCGATGGTTGATTGACGAAGCTCATGCCGAAGAAAAAAACCGGTCGCTGGAAACGTATTGGAATACTGTGCCGGAAGGCGCGAGCCGGCAAACATACGTTTCGCTGGCGCAGTTGAAGATACGTCTGGGGATGAAAGACGCTCCGGCTGCGACACTTCTAAGTCGCCGTTCATGGCTGCGGGTTGCAGCCGTATTGTTGCCGCTCGCTCTCCTGGCAGGAAGTTTTTTCCTGTTGAAAAACATGCCCGTAAGCCCGGATACCGTTGTAGACATATCCGTCCCATACGGTGAAAGGAAGGAAATCAGGCTGCCGGATGCATCGACCGTATTTCTCAATGCCGGGAGCAGCATACGGTATACGGCGTCATTCGACAAGGATACACGCCGGGTCGAGCTAAGCGGTGAAGCATGTTTTTCAGTCGTCAAAGATGTGTCAAGGCCGTTTATCGTTGAAACCAAACATCTGTCAGTTGAGGCGCTGGGGACGGAGTTTAACGTAAAAGCCTATCCGGATGAAACTAAGACAACCACTACCTTAAACAACGGCAAAATCAAGGTGGATATAAAGACTGCACAATCGTATGTTTTAACTCCCAACCGGCAACTGTCTTACGACAGCAAGTCGAAGAATATAAACATCGCAAGCGTAAAAGCCGAGGATTATTCCGGCTGGAAGGACGGCTATCTGATATTTGAAAATATGCCCCTGTCCGAGATACTTCCGGCTGTCGAACGAAAATTCGGCGTATCTATCGTCCGTTCGGACAATGCGGTCGATTCCGGCAGCCGTTATTCCATGAAATTTGTACAGCATGAAAATCTCTGCGAGGTAATGGAAATTCTGGAAACGGCTTGCGGTTTTTCTTCCCGTATAGAAGGCAAAACAATTCGGATAACGAAAAACCGAAACGCGAAATGACCGACAGACGACTGTTGTTATTCATCTGCATGATAATTCCCTGTCTTATGGGAGCGCAAGAACTCAGGATCCCGGAAGACAGCATAACAATAGGCGGTTTGTTCAGGCATATCGAAGAACAGACGCCTTATACGGTTGCTTACAGTCATGCCTTTCTTGATCCGGCAAAGAAAATATCCATGCCGTCATCTTCAGGGAACATTCATCTGAAGGACGCCCTCTCCTTCCTGTTCGGGGAAATGCCGTATTCATACACGATAAACGGAAGTCACATTATTATCCTTTCGGCGGAGACAGACAGATACGACGGCTCTTATCCGGAAGAACGGTCTCTATCGGAAGAACGGCAATTCACGTTTAAGGGAACGGCCTGTGACCGGCAATCAAAAGAAAGATTGGAATACGCGACCGTATGCCTGCTCGATGCCGATGAGCGGATGTTATCGATCGGAATTACCGGCGAAACGGGTGAATTTCGTCTTCAAACCTCCCGCGCCCCACGTAAAATCAAAATCAGCTTTATCGGTTATGAAACGCTTATGAAAGACATTAACGGGATAAACGAAAATCTCGGCACGTTTTTAATGGAAACGACCGAACAGCAGTTGGATGAAATCATCGTAAGCGGAGGGTCGTTGCAGTCGAAAACAGACAGGAGAACCTGTCACATAACACCGCAAATGCGCGAAGGAACATTCAATGCGGCAGAGTTGCTCGACAAAATTCCCGGCATACATTACGACAAATATACCCAAAACTTTGATGTCGGCAATCAAAGCGATATATTGCTGCTGTTGGACGGGATGCAACAGTCGCCGGTCTATATAAAGCACTTTCCCTCACGGCAGATACGTGCGATTGAGATAATCCGTGAGCCGTCAGGACGTTTCATTTCCGAAGGATACGGAGTTATTATCAACCTTATCACGGAAGAACGGATGAAAGGATATGACGTTTTCGTGTCGGATATTTCTGTGGCAAACGTTGCCGGCGGTAACGGAAAAGACCGGCTGGCAAAAGAACAGCCGGCAGCAGGAATATCCCTCGCCGGTCAAAGGCTGACGGTCTATGCCTCCGGCCTGTATAACAGGGAGAAATGGAACATGCCGATGAAGAGGGAGTTGCTTTACGACGGCCGCCGCGTCCCGTTTGCCGACAATCCCAATGATGCGTACCGGTCGGAAATCATTAATTCGACGGTCGGGATGAACTGTCGCGTGAACGGCAGTCATACACTTGCCTTTCATGCTGACTATGCGGCAGGGAACACGTATTCGGAGTATATGTATATGACGGACAGGAACGTTCTCACAGATATTTCCAACCGGACACTGAAAAATATGGCAAGAAATCTGACCACAGCCCGTATTGCCGCAGGGAGGCTTTCGTATCGGGGGAAGATGAACAACCGTCTACGGCTGAACAGTGATTTTTCCTTTAATTATTACGGCAATGACATGGACAGCCGGTACGGGACGAGTGTTAACGACACGATGAATTATCTGGATAAAAACCTGTATAACGAGTATAAAAATCATACCCTTTTCAACATGGAAGC